>CALDKP010000059.1 GCA_937898535.1 uncultured Sphingomonadales bacterium
GATATCCGCCACTATCTCCACAGAAACGGCATCGAGCTTGAACTCGTGTCACTGTCACGCGGCTTGCTGCCTTTCGCGGCGGTGTGTGCCTTTCTGGAGGATGTCGCCGCGACGGAGGGTTTGAGCGAGACCGGGGGTCTTGCTGAAGCGCTCCACCAGCTCGCGATACACGCCGGAGCGGAAGGAGAGTTGGCTGAACAGAATTTTTCCCGGCGGGAAACGCTCCGCGATGAGCCGGGTGCCGCCGACGCTGTTGATGTCGCCATGCGTCAGCTGGGCGGCGAGGCAATCCTTCTCACGGCTCAGGAAATGCAGCTGGGGCGCGGCGAATCAATCGCCGATACCGCACGCGTTTTGTCGCGCTATGTCGATGCCATCATGATCCGCACCGATGATCATGCCAAGGTGGAAGAGCTCGCGCATCACGCCAGCGTGCCTGTGATCAACGGACTGACCGATTTGTCGCACCCATGCCAGATTGTCGCTGACCTGTTGACGATAACCGAGCACGGCAAGGCGTTGCCCGGGCTCGAGCTTGCGTGGCTGGGCGATGGTAACAATGTGCTCAACTCCGTCGTCGAGGCTGCGGGATTGTTTAAGTTCAATGTGCGGATTGCCGTGCCGCAGGGTTATGAAAGCGACGATAGCTTCATCGAGCGCGCACGCGCGGCGGGTGCGAACGTTACGCTCACGCGCGACGCTGCCGAGGCGGTTAGCGGCGCAGACGTGATTGTCACCGATACTTGGGTGTCGATGGGACAAGAGCACGCCCACAACAAAATAGCCGCGATGATGCCCTATCAGGTGAATGAGCAGCTTATGGCTATGGCCAAGGCCGATGCCAAATTTCTGCACTGCCTGCCTGCGCACCGCGGCGAGGAAGTTACGGATGCCGTGATCGATGGGCCACAGTCTGTCATCTGGGACGAGGCGGAAAACCGGCTACACGCGCAAAAATCAATCTTACGCTGGTGTTTTGGCCAAATTTAATGGCTGGGCAGTCCGAAACTTTTTGTAATCAGCCTTTGCGCTTTTCCATTCCGACCCGTGACGCGCGGGGACGGTTGGTGCGGCTCGACGAGGTGTTGGCTGAAATATTGGCCGCGCATGCGTATCCGCCGATCATTGAGAAAACGCTCGCGGAGGCACTGGTCCTCACGGCATTGCTGGGCGCTTCGCTGAAGGAAAAGGGCAGCCAGCTTACATTGCAGACGCAAACCGAAAAGGGCGCCATTCGTTTGCTGGCCTGCGATTATAAGGACGGCGCGTTGCGCGGATATGCGCAGTTTGATCCAGCGACCGTCGCTGCGTTGCCGGACGATTCCACATTATTGGGTATCTTTGGCAAAGGCTATCTTGCCATCACGTTCGACCGGATGAAGCCCGCGATTGAAGGCGGTGGCCGGTATCAAGGTATCGTGCCGCTTGAGGGCGATACGCTGGCGGATGCCGCTGCGAACTATTTCGTGCAGTCTGAACAAATTCCGACGCTCATTCGCGTCGCAGTCGACCATGTGAACGGCCGCTGTGTGGCTGGCGGGCTGCTCGTCCAGCATTTGCCTGAGGGCGAAGAAGGCCGCGAACGCCTGCATGTCCGGCTTGACCATCCTGAATGGGAACATGTGGAAATCATTGCCTCCACGATCGCCCGCGCCGAACTTGCCGATCCGACATTGCCACTCGAAGAAATCGTCTGGCGCTTGTTCCATGAGGAACAGGAAGTGCGCATTGAACAAGGCGACCCGCTGTCCAAGGGCTGTCGCTGCGACCCCGTGCATATCCGCGATGTCATCTCAAAATTTCCGGCAGAAGACCGGGCTGACATGGCCGACGATGCCGGGGATATCGTTGTCGATTGCGAATTTTGTTCGCGCCGCTTTCCGGTGAGTTTGGCAAGTTTCAATAACTGATCGAAATGCTTGGACTAATCCGGTCACGCATCGTTCACCGCCCACATTCTATCATGCGAAACGCAGCGTTTTGTGATATGTCTCGCGAATAAACGGGTCGCTTCAATGAAAATGGCCCGTTTATGGATCGAACCTTATGACATCAAAACGCTCCCAATATTGCCTTGCTGCTACCCTTTTACTGTCGCTGACTTCAGCGGCATGTGCGTTTGCGAACGCAAATGATCTGTCATTATTGCACACGCTGGAACGCGGGCAATGGACTTTGCGGGCAGTTGGGGCCGAGGCACCATTGACAAAAATCTGCCTTGGAAACCCAGAGGTGCTAACCCAAATCCAGCATTCAGGCGTAGCCTGTGAGCGGTACGTTGTCCGTTCAACCGTGAATTCGGTGACGGTCAGCTACACATGCAAAGGTCAAGGACAAGGCCTGACGACGATCCGTAAGGAAACCAACCGGATCATCCACATTCAGTCGCAGGGCATTCGCAATAATGCGCCTTTTTCGTTTTCGGTCGAAGGCCGGCGGACTGGCCCTTGCTAGGCCAATCGTCGTCGCGGCGTTCATGAAATATTTACCATCTTCGCGTTAAAAGGATGCGTGTCTTTTAGGAGATACGCTTTCCTCCCGCACTGGCTGCAAAGCCATAACTGGGCCGCCGCTGTTCAGCTTGGCGGCCCAATTTTTATCAGAACGCGGCGATGCCCGTGATGGCGCGCCCCAGAATCAAAGCGTGGACATCATGCGCACCTTCGTAGGTGTTCACCGTTTCGAGGTTGGCCATGTGGCGCATGACTTGATATTCCTCGCTGATGCCATTGCCACCATGCATATCGCGCGCGGCGCGGGCGATATCGAGCGCTTTGCCGACATTGTTGCGCTTCACGATTGAAATCATGTCAGGCGCCAGCTGGCCTTCGTCCATAAGCCGTCCGACGCGCAACGATGCCTGAAGCCCAAGCGCGATGTCGGTCATCATATCGGCCAGTTTCTTTTGATAGAGCTGGTTTGCCGCCAGCGGCTTGCCAAATTGATGGCGATCAAGGCCATATTGGCGCGCGGCATGCATGCAGAATTCCGCTGCCCCCAATGCGCCCCAGCTGATGCCATAACGCGCACGGTTGAGGCAACCAAACGGACCTTTCAGGCCTTGCACGTCTGGTAAAAGCGCGTCCTCACCAACCTCGACATTGTCCATCATGATCATGCCCGTGGTTGATGCGCGCAGCGACAATTTGCCTTGAATTTTTGGCGCGGACAGGCCTTTCATGCCCTTTTCCAGCACAAAGCCACGAATGCCGCCGCCATGTGCTTCCGATTTTGCCCAGACGACAAAGACGTCGGCAAAGGGTGCGTTGGAAATCCACGTTTTTGAACCGTTTATGACATATCCGCCATCAACTTTTTTGGCGAAGGTGCGCATGCCCGCTGGGTCGGACCCTGCGTCCGGCTCGGTCAATCCAAAGCAGCCAATGAGCGTTCCTGCCGCAAGTCCGGGCAGATATTTGCGGCGCTGTTCTTCGGAACCATATGCATAAATCGGATGCATCACGAGCGACGATTGAACCGACGCCATCGAACGATAGCCTGAATCCACGCGCTCAATCTCACGCGCAATCAAGCCATAAGCGACATAAGACGCGCCAACGCCGCCATATTCTTCCGGGATCGTTGCACCCAGCAAACCTGTTTGGCCCATGAGCGGAAACAATTCGGGCGCATCAATTTCGGTCCGGTACGCCTCAATCACGCGTGGCTGCAATTCGCTTTGCGCAAAGGCATGTGCCGTATCGCGGATCATGCGTTCATCTTCGGTAAGCTGCGCATCCAGACGGAAGGGGTCGGACCAATCAAATGCTGCCAATTCGGCCATAAGGTTTCTCCAATGTTGCGTGGTCGCTAAACTTTTTGTCTGCTGCGGGCAAGCTGGCAAAATGTCTGTAACCCGTCTATTCGCCGTGCAATCAAATAGGAGATAGCGGTGAAGCTGGCAGCAGATGTAGAGACGATATTGAAAAACCTCGGAACACAAATTTCGGGGGATATGGCGTCATACTCGCCGGTCGATGGTAGAAATATCGGATCGGTACCAACCGCCTCTGCTTCGGATATGGATGCGGCGTGCACAAAAGCCACCGATGCGTTTCACAGTTGGCGCGCGGTCCCCGCGCCGCGTCGTGGAGAGCTCGTCCGCTTGTTCGGCAATGCCTTACGCGAAGATAAGGAAAAGCTGGCGCGCCTTGTCACCATCGAATGTGGGAAGCCCTTGTCTGAGGGCATGGGCGAAGTGCAGGAGATGATCGACATTTGCGACTTCGCGGTGGGCTTATCGCGTCAGCTACACGGCCTCACCATCGCCAGCGAAC
>CALDKP010000060.1 GCA_937898535.1 uncultured Sphingomonadales bacterium
TATCGTGACCATGGTACCGCGCTTGCCGATGTAGATCGCGCGACCGCGCCAATCTGGCTCGTGGCGCAAGCGATGCGCGACCCGGGCAATTTGGGGACAATGTTGCGGACGGGCGATGCTGTCGGCGCCGGCGGGCTTATCCTCATTGATGAGTGCACGGACCCGTTTTCGGTTGAGTCGGTCCGTGCAAGCATGGGTGCGATTTTTACGCAAAAGATCGTCCAGTGCCGATGGGACGAGTTTATGACGTGGTTACGCGCGGGCGATGGTCAGCTGGTCGGCACAAGCCTGCAAACCGAGATGGACTATCAAGCTGCGCATTACAGTAGCCCGTGTTTCATCCTCACCGGCAACGAAGCGCAGGGTCTGCCCGACGATTATGAAGGTCAGTGCGACTTGCTGGTCAAAATGCCGATGCGTGGCAAAGCGGACAGCTTAAACGCGGCGGTGGCCACAGCGGTCATGGCGTATGAAGTGCTGAACCAGTTTCGCCGTCCAGCCAGCGACTGACGTTCGCCAGAGCTATCACTCCGCGGCTTCGCGTCCGTCGGCAATTTGCGCGTTCACTTCGTCATCACCATAACGTGGTAGCGCTTCAACCGACGGGATATCTTCCAATTCGCGCTTGCCGGTCTCGACATTGAGCTCTGCAAACTTCCGACCCGTCGACATAACGTTGCGTTCAAAACTGCCGACGAACTTATTATAATTATTCACCGCCGAGGACAGCCCACTGCCCACCGATTTCAAATGCTGCGCGGCAACGGCAATGCGGTCGTACATTTCCTTGCCCAGCGCGCCAATTTGCTTGGCTTCGCGCGCGAGGCCCTCTTGCCGCCACACGCTGGCAACGGTGCGCGCAATCGCAACCAGATTGGTCGGCGTAGCCAACAGCACCTTCTTATCAAAGGCAAAGTCCCACAATTGCGGTTCATGTTCGAGCGCAGCCGCCAAAAAATGTTCGCCCGGGACAAACATAATCACATAATCGGGGGCGTCCTCAAACTGGTCCCAATAGGCTTTGCGCGAAAGGCCATCGATATGGTTCTTCATGGACTGTGTGTGCCGCGTCATGGCGACGGCGCGGACGTCGTCATCCACGGAGGCAAACGCGTCTTGATAATCATTCAGTGATACCTTGGCGTCGATAACCAACGTCCGTCCGCCCGGTACGTGAATGATCGCGTCGGGCCGCAGGCGAAGGCCATCGCCCGCATCAATGCTGGTTTCCAAGTCAAAATCGACATGTTCAGATAAGCCGCAGCTTTCCAAAACATTCTTCAACTGCTGCTCGCCCCAGCGGCCGCGCGCTTTCGGCGCATTGCGCAATGAGTTCATCAGGCCAGAGGCAACGTTGGAAACACGTTCCTGCCCAAGGCGCATTTCGCCAATCAAACCCTTCAGGTCGCCATAAGCTTCCGTGCGGTCTTTCTCAATTTTGCCGACTTGCTCTTCATAAGCTTTCAGCTTGTCGCCCACTGGCCCCAAAAGCTGCTTCAACCGCTCTTCGTTCTTTTCACCGGCCTGATGAAAGCGTTCATCGGCGCGTTGAAGAAAGGCCGCTTGCGCCTCGCCCAACAGTTTTTGGCCAATCTCGCCAAACTGCGCCGACAAGGTTTCTTTTGCCTGACCCAGCACCGCGATCTGCTCGTCAAAGCCACGTTCACGCTCTTCTAGGCTGGTTTCCAAGCGCGCTAACCGGTCCTTTGCACTATCCCGCTCGACCACGACCTGATCAAGCATAGAACGCAATTGCGCGGTGGTTTCCTGCCCTGCCCGGCTTTCACGCCCGCCTGCAAACCAGCCGAGCACAAGCCCGACCAGCAAAGTAAGCACAACGATGACAATGACGACTAACGGCTCCAACACAGCACTCCAAATATAGAACGAATGCGGAACATAGCCTATGACAGGCTTAGGTCAAGCGGCTTCGGATGCCGCCCGCCGTGACTTTTTTACACGCGCATAGCTCATGGCGCTAAACGGTAGCAGCCCTGCATAAACTATTGTCGCCCCGATCATCGCAACCCAAGGGGCAGCAACCAAGGTCGCGGTAAACAAAACAACAGTGGCGCGTGCCACAAAGCGAAGGCTGCGACGAACCTTGATCGACGACCAGCTATAGGTAGCAACATTGGAAACCATCAAGACCGCGCACAGGAGCAACCACGGCCCAAGAAAGCGATAGTCACGCACCCATTCTGCACCGGTTTCGAACCAAATCATCATTGGCAGCAAGGCCAGCGCCGCGCCGGGCGGCGATGGCACGCCTGTATTAAATCCCGCCAATTTATGCGGCTGGTTTTCGGTATCGATGCGGGCATTGAAACGTGCAAGCCGAAGCGCTGCGCACAGCACAAAGAATACAGAGATGGTCCAGCCGAAGCGTGGCATATCCTGCAGCACCCACATGTACATGACCAACGCCGGAGTCGCGCCGAAAGCAATGACATCCGACAATGAGTCGAGCTCCGCGCCAAAACGGCTTTCGCCTTTCAACATCCGGGCGACGCGGCCATCCATGACATCAAGCACACCTGCAATAACCATTGCGGCGACAGCGTTTTCCCAGCGGCCCTGCATCGCAAACCATGCACCAGACAGGCCAGTACACAAGGCAAGAGCGGTGATCGCATTTGGTGCGAGCGCCCGTAACGGAATGCCGGGGCGGGAGGGAAAATCGTTCATTAGTGTGCGACGGCAATCAAATCTTGGTCAACACCCAAGTCCGCGATAACCGTTTCGCCAGCAACGCAACGCTGCCCCTTAATGACGCGCGACGATGTCCCATGCGGTAAATATACATCCACGCGGCTGCCAAAGCGGATAAGGCCAACACGTTGGCCATTGGCCACGCTGTCGCCTTCTTTCACAAAGGCAACAATACGGCGGGCAACAAGGCCAGCGATTTGCGTAAAGCCGATACGCACACCGTCGCTGCGTTCCACGAGGAAGTGCTGGCGTTCGTTTTCTTCGCTCGCTTTATCCAAGTCAGCGTTCAAAAACTTGCCGGCGATGTACACAACGCGTTTGATCGTGCCGCGGATAGGCGTCCGGTTAATATGCACGTCAAACACGCTCATAAAGATGGAAACCCGCGTCATCGGCTGATCACCAAGCCCGTCTGGCCCGCGCAGCTCTGCAGGTGGCAGCACTTGTTCAATCAAGGTAACAAGGCCATCTGCTGGCGAAACCACAAAGCGGTCGTCAATGGGCGTTGCACGCACGGGATCCCGAAAGAAAGCGAGTGTCCATATGGTCACTGCGCCCATGGGCCACGCGAGCGTTTCCCATGCCATAAATGCAAAAAACAGGGTGATGCCAGCTGCGATCAGGGCAAATTTACGGCCTTCGGGGTGAACAGGTGGAAACGACCATTTCGCGACCCCGGTGCCCCGGTTTGTCAGTTCTTGTCTGCTCATCCCCATTAGCTAGGGCAATGAACGCCATGTTACAACCGTTAGGTTGGTTTACCTCGCCCCCTTTGGTTGGCAAAGCGCAGTTGAACATATGGCAGACTTTGCTATGGCACCGTTCAATATCAAGACTCCCCAATGGAAAGTGCTTTCTGACATGGCAAAAATTAAGGTCAAAAATCCGGTTGTCGAACTCGATGGCGACGAAATGACTCGCATCATCTGGGAATGGATCAGGGAACGTCTCATCCTGCCCTATCTCGATATTGACCTGAAATATTACGACCTTGGCATGGAATATCGCGACAAGACCAATGACAAGGTCACCGTTGATTCCGCAAACGCCATTCGCGAATTCGGTGTCGGCGTAAAATGCGCGACGATCACACCAGATGAAGCGCGCGTGGAAGAGTTCGGCCTTCAGAAAATGTGGAAGTCGCCAAACGGCACCATCCGCAACATTTTGGGCGGCGTTGTTTTCCGTGAACCTATCGTGATCGAAAACGTCCCACGCCTCATTCCGGGCTGGACAGACCCAATCGTGATCGGCCGCCATGCATTTGGGGACCAGTATCGCGCGACCGATTTCCTCGTTCCTGGACCAGGCACATTGCGCCTTGTGTGGGACGGCGACGATGGCCAAAAAATTGACGAAGAAGTGTTCCGTTACCCATCACCGGGCGTTGCGCTGGCGATGTACAATCTCGACGACTCGATCCGTGACTTTGCCCGCGCTTCGCTGAACTATGGCGTGACACGCGAGTGGCCAGTGTATCTGTCGACCAAGAACACCATCCTGAAATATTATGATGGCCGCTTTAAGGACCTGTTCCAAGAAGTGTACGAAGCCGAATTTGCTGAAAAGTTCAAAGCGCTCGGCATTGTGTACGAGCATCGCTTGATCGATGACATGGTCGCGTCTGCACTTAAGTGGTCCGGCAAGTTCATCTGGGCGTGCAAAAACTATGATGGCGATGTGCAGTCTGACCAAGTCGCACAAGGATTTGGTTCGCTTGGATTGATGACCTCTATTCTGATGACGCCAGACGGTAAGACCGTTGAAGCCGAAGCCGCACATGGAACCGTAACGCGCCATTTCCGTCAGCATCAGCAGGGCAAGGCAACATCGACCAACCCGATTGCGTCGATTTTTGCGTGGACCGGCGGCCTGAAATTCCGTGGCAAGTTTGACGAAACTCCTGAAGTGACGCGCTTTGCAGAAACGCTTGAAGAAGTGTGCATCCAGACGGTTGAAGACGGCCATATGACAAAGGATCTCGCGATCCTCATTGGTCCAGACCAAGCATGGATGACGACCGAGCAGTTCTTCGAAGCCGTTCGCGCCAACCTCGACAAGGCAATGGGCGCCTGACCGGCGCTGGCCAATCTGGTCAGTCTTTACGGGTTTAGAGCCAAATACTCCAATGCCGTCCTGCGGGTTGTACCCTCAGGACGGCATTTTTGATTCTGCGCCGCGTTCAAAGCCTGCCGGGCAGTATCAACGCAGGCGTTGCGTCGCAGCGAGCGCCTTTTCCGCAAGGCCTTTGGTGCGGTATTTCATGTCATCTAGCGTCGCGTCGTCGAGCTTTTCGCCCATTGCACCGCCGAGATAGCGGGCATAGACGCCGGCATTGATGACGGCGAGCCGCCAGCAGCCGAACGCGACATAGAAATCGACCTGGCTGACGTCGCGGCCGGTACGTCGCGCGTAGCGGTCAACGACTTCGGCATAGGTCAGGAAACCGCCGGCCTGCGTCACATCGGTGCTCGTGTTGGCCGAGCCGGGGCCATCGGACCACCAGACGCCCAGATAGCCGACATCGGCGAGCGGGTCGCCAAGGGTGCACAATTCCCAGTCGAGCACCGCAGCAATCGCGCCGGTCGACGTGTTGGTCAGGCAATTGCCGAGGCGGTAGTCGCCATGCGCAATCGACACGCCCTGCTGGACGGAGATCG
>CALDKP010000061.1 GCA_937898535.1 uncultured Sphingomonadales bacterium
GACATCATTGCGTACCCCGCCACGCGGCAAGGTTGGGGTAATCTTACACGGTTGCTGACTGTTGGGAATATGCGCGCCACCAAAGGCAGTTGCATCCTGAAGTTCGACGATTTGTTCGACCATCTGGGTGATTTGCTGCTCATCATCATGCCATATGCGACCGCTGACGCGGAGGAGGCGCATAAGAACCCGCCTGTATATTCGTTCAAGGAAAGCGCGAAGCCCATAGCCGCGCCATCGCATCTCAAGCTGGTGTCGACCGCGCCGCAGGATTGGGAAAGCGTGCTGCGCCGTCTTGCACCTGTGCATGCTGGCAAGCTTTGGCTTGGCGTATCAACGCATCACCGAGGAAAGGATAAACGGCAGCTGGCATGGTATCGACAGGTGGCAAACGCCTTTGACGTGCCCTTGCTCGCGACGAACGATCCGCTTTACGCGACCCGCGATCAGCGCCCGCTCCACGATATTGTCACGTGCATCCGCATGGGGACGACCATCCAGAAAGCAGGCTTTGTACTGGAGGCGAATGCCGAGCGGTACATTAAGCCGGCGGATGACATGGCGCAGTTATTCCATGCCTGTCCCGAAGCTGTGGCCGAAACCGAACGCTTTGCTGCACATATTCATTTCGACCTTGAACAGCTGAAATATGAATATCCGCACGAGCCGGTTCCGGGCGGCTGGACCCCCGACGACTGGTTGGCGCATCTGGTGTGGACGGCGGCGTATGAACGCTATGGGGCGGAGCTTCCGGAGAAAATCCGCAAGTCGATTGAAACCGAGCTTGCGTTTATCCGCACCGAGAAATTCGCATATTATTTCCTCACGGTCCACGATCTGGTCAAATTCGCGCGTGATCAAAAGCCACCGATCTTGTGCCAAGGGCGCGGCTCGGCGGCGAACTCTACGGTGTGTTTTCTGCTTGGCGTGACGTCTGTTGATCCGCTTACAAACACGCTTTTATTCTCGCGCTTCATTTCGTCCGACCGAAAAGAGCCGCCCGATATCGACGTTGATTTCGAACATGAGCGGCGTGAGGAGGTGATGCAATATATCTATCGGCGCTATGGCCGCCACCGGGCCGCAATTGCAGCGACGGTCATCCATTACCGTCCGCGCAGCGCGGTGCGCGAAGTGGGAAAGGCTTTGGGCCTGACAGAGGATATCACAACGCGTATGGTCAGCACCGTCTGGGGCAGTTTCGGCAGCGGTCCTGATGAACGACGGCTGGTTGAGGCCGGGTTTGATCCCGACAATCCCGAAATTGCCCGGCTGAAGGCGCTGTCAGAACAGTTGATAAAATTCCCGCGCCATCTGTCGCAGCATGTCGGCGGGTTTATCTTGACCGAAAACCGGCTCGATGAAACCGTGCCCATTCACAATGGCGCGATGAAGGACCGCAATTTCATCGAGTGGGACAAAGACGATATCGACGCATTGGGGCTGATGAAGGTCGATGTGCTGGCGCTGGGTATGCTGACGTGCATACGCAAGGCCTATGACATGATGCGCGAACAGGGGATTGGCGATTATGATCTGAAGGTCGACATCGATTCTGATGACCCCAATGTCTATGACATGTTGTGTAGAGGTGAGAGCCTGGGCGTGTTTCAGGTCGAAAGCCGGGCGCAAATGAACATGCTGCCGCGTATGAAACCGCGCAGCCTGTATGATCTCACTATTCAAGTCGCGATTGTCCGCCCCGGCCCCATCCAGGGCGATATGGTGCATCCTTATTTGCGGCGGCGTAATGGGGAGGAAAAGGTCGAATATCCCTCTCCCGCCCCGCCATATCCGCCAGACGAGCTGAAACATGTGCTTGGCAAAACATTGGGTGTGCCACTGTTTCAGGAGCAGGCGATGAACCTGGCCATCACCGCTGCCGAATTCAGCGAGGCCGATGCCAACCGCTTGCGCAAGGCGATGGCGACGTTTCGCAATGTCGGCGGTATGGAGCATTTCGAAACGATGATGGTCGAAGGCATGGTGCGGCGCGGCTATGAACGTGACTTTGCCCAGCGCTGCTTTGGCCAAATTCAGGGTTTCGGATCATATGGCTTCCCCGAAAGCCATGCGCTGTCTTTTGCGCGGCTGGTCTATGTGTCGTCGTGGATCAAACATTATCATCCGGCCATTTTCGCTGCCGCCTTACTGAATTCGCAGCCCATGGGCTTTTACGCACCGGCGCAGATTGTCCGCGATGCGCAGGAAAATGGAGTCGAGGTCAGGCCGATAGACGTCAATGCGAGCCATTGGGATAATGGAATCGAGCAAAATGCGCTGCGATTGGGGATGCGGCAGATAGACGGATTTCGGGCGGTATGGGCGCACGCCATTGTCGCGCACCGGCCATTTGCATCTATTGAAGATTTGGCGCGCCGTGCCGCGCTGCCACCGGCTGCCGTGCATCTGCTTGCCGATGCCGATGCCGTGCGATCATTGGGGTTTGACCGGCGAGAGGGCGCGTGGGAAGCGCGGCGAACGCCTTCGGACGAGCTACCGTTGTTCGCTGCGGCCAACGCGCGCGAGCTCGGCGCGGAGGCCGATGCGATGTTGCCAGCGATGCCCGCCAGCGAACATGTCGCGGCGGATTATCAGATGACCCGGCTGTCGTTAAAAGGACACCCGATGCAGTTCCTGCGCGGGATGTTCGCAAGCGAGGGCGTGCTGAGCTGCGCTGAGGCCAATGTCGTCAAGAACGGCAAGCGGGTGCGCGTGGCTGGCGTCGTGCTGGTCCGGCAGCGTCCCGGCAAGGGCAATGCGATTTTCATCACGATTGAGGATGAAAGTGGTGTGACCAACATTTTATTATGGGCGCGGTTATTTGATCGACAGCGCCGCGCCGTCATGGCGTCGCAGCTGATCATTGCCGAAGGCGAAATTCAGCGCAGCAAGGAAGGTGTGGTGCACTTGATGGCGACCAATATTATCGACCGGACCGACGATTTGGCGCGATTGTCTGAGATGCATCAGGCCAGTGTCGGGAAACCCAAAATCGATGAATTTGCACGGCCACATCCCCCGCGCGGCAGCCACCCGCGCGATGTGCGGATCTTGCCCAAGTCACGCGACTTTCACTAATTGTCAGGCTGCGTCCTTCGCCGCCCGGCGTGCAGCCAATTCCTCCACGGAGCGTGCGCGCATGAACGGGTTGGTCGCGCGTTCCAGTGCAATCGTCGTTGGCACCGTTGCCTCGCCGCGTTCGCGCGCGGCGACAACATCCGATACACGCTGCTGAAGCGCGGCATTGTCAGGCTCTATTGTCACGGCAAAGCGTGCGTTGCTTAACGTATATTCGTGCGCGCAATAGATGGCCGTATCATCGCCCAACGCTTCAAGCTTGCGCATATTGTCGTACATCTGCGCAGCGGTCCCTTCGAACAAGCGGCCACAGCCCATCGCGAACAAGGTGTCGCCGACAAAAGCGACCTGCTCGGTTGCGAAATGATAAGCGATGTGCCCTGCCGTATGCGCGGGAACGTCCAGGACCATCGCCCGCACGTCACCCAGTTGCACGACCTCTCCGCCGCGGACCTGCACATCAAGCGTCGAAATCCGCTCCGCCTCTGCCGCTGGTCCCGTGATGATGCAGCCTGTCGCGGCCTTAATCTGCGCATTGCCGCCAACATGGTCGGGGTGCCAATGGGTATTCCAGATTTGCGTAATCTTCCATCCGCGCGCTTCGGCAGCCGCGAGCACAGGCTCTGCCACAGCTGGGTCGATCACGAGGGTCTCGCCGCTTGTTGCTTCATGCACCAGCCAGACATAATTGTCGGACAGGACCGGAACGCGGACAATTTCAATCGGCATTACCACACCCCAACATTGGGCATGCTGACCCAAGGTTCTGCCGGCGGAAGATTGCCATCTTGCAACAGTTCAATCGAAATGCCGTCGGGGGTCCGCACAAACGCCATATGACCGTCGCGTGGTGGCCGGTTGATCGTGACGCCTGCGTCCATCAGCGTTTGGCAGGTCGCGTAAATATCATCGACGCGGTACGCCAAATGGCCGAAGTTGCGTCCGCCATCATAAGCTTCGGCTGCGCTGCCATCGGCGGGTGGCCAATTGTGGGTTAACTCCACTTCCGCCACACCATCTTGTCCGGGCGCGGCGAGGAAAATGAGCGTGAAGCGGCCAGCTTCGCTGTCAAAACGGCGGACTTCTTCAAGCCCAATCAATTTGAAAAACGCGACTGTCGCGTCAGGGTCGGTCACGCGGATCATCGTGTGGAGATATTTCGTCGGCATATTCGCTCCGTTCATGGCGCTGTCTGTATTCGCCCCCAGTGGGTTCGCATAGACAATGGACCGGGACTGCTACAGGCGCAAGGGGCGTGCAGGCTGAATATTATCTGGATTGCGGTTCGGTCGGCGGCGGTGCGCTGGCGGCCAATGCGGCCAGCTGCGCCGTCGCGGTCGCCGCCTGACGGCTGTTGGGTGCGATTGCGATGCATTGTTCCCATTGCTTGCGCGCCGCAGCTTCATCACCTGCGGCGATGGCAATATTGCCCGCCTCCAATGCGACGGCGGCATCACGCGACAGAAGCGCCGCTGTCGTCTGGATATAGGACAGTGCGTCGGCCAGCTTGTTCATCCGCCGCGCCAAAGTCGCCGATAACAGCCATGCCGTGCCATTTTCGGGCGACAGCTTCCGTGCGGTCGTCAACGCAGCTTCGGCATCGGCTGGTCTATTCAACGCAACCAAAGCGCGTGCCCGGTCAACTTCGCTATCGGCGCGTTCGGCATTTTCTAAGGTTTGCGAGGCAAGCGCTTTGTCTAATGCCGCCAACGCCGCATCCGGCGTATCGGCTGCAAGGGCAGCATTGCCCGCCTGCGCCCAGAAACGCGCGGCGCGGGCATCCCCCTTGTCCTCGGCCAGTTTTGCCGCCTCGGTCAGCATAGGTATCGCAAGGTCGAATTTAAAATCGGTCGCAAGCGCATAGCCATGGCACGCGCGGGCAAGATATCCGCCGCCTTGCTGCGTCCATAGGCTTGCCTCGGTGACCGCTGATGCAGGATCAGCCCCGGCGAGCTTGATGCACTCATCAAACTGGACTTCGTTCAGCGTCGGCAAGGGTTGCGCGGACGCGGGCGCCGCGATGAACAGCAAACTCGATAAAAGCTTTAGCACGGGCACTCCGTCAATAAGGTCAGACCAGCTTCGCCACGCTGTCGATCAACAAGGCAATATCCGCATCGCGCGAAAGGCGGTGGTCGCCATCCTTTACCAAGATGGTCTGCACGTCGGATGAACGAAGCCGGGCAGCTAGGCTTAAAGACGTTTGCCAAGGCACGTCAGGGTCGCACTGCCCGTGGATCAGCCGCACCGGGCAGTCGATGCCAATTGCGCCATTCAGCCGCAGATTATCCTGCCCAGATTGCCAAAAAGCGTGGGTGATGACCATGGGATCATAGCCATAATCGCTTGGGCGCTCGATGCGTCCGTCGGCGGCCATCGTCGCGCGGTCGGCGTCGTTGAAATCCCAGTCGGTGAAATCGGGGGCTGCGGCGATGCCCACCATCGCCATAACCTGCGCGCCAAGCGCTTCGGCCACAAGCAGCATGAGCCATCCACCCATGGACGAACCAACCAAGATTAAGGGCCCGACTTGCGCGTGGGCAATGACCGCCAGAACGTCATCCCGCCAGATATTCAGCGTGCCGTCGTCAAATGCACCTTCGCTCTCGCCGCAACCCGAATAATCGAGCCGCAACATGCCGATGCCTTGCGCCTTTGCCCAAGCGCACAGCGCCGATGCCTTGCCACCCTGCATATCGGACATATAGCCCGGCAGAAAAACAAGCGTTGGCCCGCGGCCTTTGGTCAGGCGATAGGCCAGCTTTATGCCATCATGGCGAATGGCGAAATGTGGAGTTATCTCAGTCAAAACGGAGTCTGGCAGGGTCAAATCACCCAATCAACGGTCAGCATTTGGGCCACATCTTGCCCCTTGGCGCGGCGCTGCTCGACCATGATGTGGTTCAACCGCTTCACGGTATCGCTGCCGGACGTAATGCACAGACCGGGAACGAACGCATGCACCAGCGCCTTCATCCCACCCCAGATCATCGCAAAACCAAATCGGCTGGCGACGCCAAAATGTTCGACATAATTTTCATCGACGCTTTTGGGATGTTCGACAAAGAGGCGGTTGAACATGGGAGCCTTTCTTGATGCATCAAGCCATGATTGGATTATGGGACCGTTGTAGCTTGCGGATCAGTTAAAATCAAAGCCGAAGCCCGATTTCGCTTTGCGATCCTGCGTGCACATGGTTTTCAACTCGGTCCACTCGGCCGGGCTTAAGGCTGGCTTATAGTTTTTGCCTTTAACGATGCTCTTCTCAAACGCGTCTTTGCGTGACCGCGACAGCGGGTGGCTCGACATATATCCTGCTATGCCGTTGTCCGATGTGCTGGAGCTTGCGCTGCCATCCAATTCGGAAAGCCGGTCAAAAAATGATGCAGTGCCAATGGGCGAGATATTGGCACCGCCAAGCGCTTTCATCGAATGGGCATCGGCTTCCGCCTCGGACTCGCGGCTGTAGCTCATGGACAGCATGTTGTTGACCAGCGCGCCGCTATTGCCATCAATGCCACCCAGAACGACCGCAAGGCCCATTCGGCGAAGCAAAGCCTGCATCACATGCTTTTCGCGGACATGGCCGATTTCATGCGCCAATACGCCAGCAACCTCATCGGGCGAGCGCGCCTGTTTGACGAGGCCGTCGAATAAAATGACCTTACCGCCGGGCAGCGCCACGGCGTTTACCATGTCAATTTTGGCGACCTCCACCTGCAAGTCGTCCGGATGGGCATCCAGCGACGCGACCAGCTTTTTCAATGCTGCGTTGCCAGCAGGCGTGCTGCAGAACCGGCCGCCGAAATCGCCCACAAGCGCATCGCCAAGTTTTTCGTCAACGCTGGAAGGGATCAGTGGCGCCAGCCATTGCGGGCTCAAAAGAACGACGGCGACCGCCGCGGCGCTGGCCAAGGTGAAGGCGACCGCCGCTTTGCCAAAGCCAAGCCTGTCAACCCAACCGCCATAACTGCGCGGTGCCGGCAGCATAGCGTTGAGGTCCGCCGGTACTGGCCCGGAAAGCATTAACCGCCATCCGTCCGCTCCCTTTAATCCATAGACGTCGGCATCATCTTTGTGCGTGACATATTCGACATCGGAAAAAGCGAATGGGCCATGTCGCCGTTCGGTTTCCAACAAAAAGAATTGCGCACCAATGATCTGCACCTCAACCTTGCGTCGCACGGCGCTTTTGCCGTCATAATGCCACGCGTCGAAAAAGGCAGACATTGGCTAAATCGCCCCCACATCAAATGCGTCGAGCAAGCCTTCGCCATGCTTTGCAACCACGGTTTCCGACTGGGTCAGCTCGTCGATATTGATCTCGCCATAGGCTTCCATATGGTCGACGAAGAATTTCCAGTTGCGGTATGGCATGAAGATATAGCCAATGCCCAAGGTGCAGATGACAATTGCCATATTGGCGAGGAAGAACAGGATCCAGTCCGGTGCCCGTGCACGGAAGTCAAATTCCAGATTGTGTAAACGCAAGCCACCGACCGCGAGGCGGAAATATTTGCTGTAATATGCAAGCGCCGCGAGCGGTAGGAAGAGGTAAAACGACAGCACGCCGATGACGGCAAATATCGCACCAACCGCCATGCCCGTGCTTCCAAGTGCGTCGGGAGTCCCACCCGATGCCGCCATACTGATGCCGAAAACCACAGCACCTATGAACACCAAAAACGGTACGAGGTAGAATAGCAGATAACGCTTCATCAGCGGCTTCCATTCGGCCGTTGCTGAAAAGCGATGCGGCCCGAAGCTCATGGCGTTCCAGCGGTCATTCCAAAGGGAAATCATCGACCATGGCACCAGCAGAAAAATGCGCAGCCAACCC
>CALDKP010000062.1 GCA_937898535.1 uncultured Sphingomonadales bacterium
CCTCTTACAGCTGGACATGCCATTTATTGAACAGAACTCGGATCAGTGGGATGCACTAGTTGATGACATGACTAGAGACATCAATCGACGCAACAATCTGTTCGATGCCGTGGTCGAGATGCTGGCGGCCCTCAAGGCCCGCCATCACTGGCTGACGGTCGCCACCGGCACCGTGCCGGTCGCGGTACCGGCCGTGGTCGGCGTGCCGGTGATACGGCCCGACGAGGCGTTGATGGCCAGACCCGCAGGCAGGCCGGTGACGGTGATTTCAAAGCCCCCTATCGCGCGTTGTCCCGCATTCCGCACGGTGACACGCTGCTCCCAGAGACCCGTCTGCCGGTTCATCACCAGCGTGCTGGAAGTCTCCAAAGACGGTGCTGCGGGAATCGGCAAATCGATCGTGAAACTCCGTTGAGCCGTAATTCCCGCCTGATCGCTGACTTCCACGGTGACGGTCGCCTGGCCGCTGACATAAGGCGCGTAGTGGATGGTGAGGCGTCCCCGTGCGTCAAAATCAATCCGGGTGAAGAGGCTGGGATTGGTATTGGAAACGACCCGCCACGTCAGCGGATCACCCATGTCAGGATCGGTGACGAAGGGCGCAAAATCGAGCACGGTATTGGCTCCGGCATCGCCCGCCGCGATGGCAGGCAGCGCAGCAGGAACAACAGGGGATGACATGAGCAACGAACAGGCAGCGCCGCGCGTCTATGCGGCAATCGCGCAGATCACAAAAGATCTGACGCGCACAGGCATCGGGAAGAACCGACAGAACACGCAAGGCAGCGGGTACAGGTTCCGTGGCATTGATGACGTTTACAACGCCCTTGCGCCGTTGCTGGCCGAACATCAGCTTTGCATCATCCCGCGCATGACTCATCGCGAGCAGATCGAGCGGCAGAGCAAAGCTGGAGGCGCGCTGTTTTTCACCACCGTTACGGCGGAATTTGACTTTATCTCCGCAGAGGACGGCAGCAAGCACACCGCCTGCACGATCGGCGAAGCGCAGGACAGCAGCGACAAAAGCACGAACAAGGCAATGTCCGCGGCTTACAAGTACGCCTGCTTCCTTACGTTTTGCATTCCGCTGGAAGGTGCACCAGATGCGGACGAGGACTCCGGCGAGACGGTCAGCGGCCTGGACCCCTCGCGCCTCGTCGATCTGCTGGCGTGCATCAACGAAGCGGACACGCTAGACGCGCTCAAGGAAGCGTTTGGCGTAGCTGCCAATGCCGCCCTTGAGGCACGCGACGTTGTTGCCCGAGAGCGCATCGTCAAGGCCAAGGACGCCCGCAAGGCGGAGCTTGCGCCGGCATGAAGCAAGGATCTCCGGAATGGTTCGCAGCGCGGCTTGGATGCGTAACAGCATCGCGGGTAGCCGATGTCATCGCGATGACCAAGAACGGCCCAAGCGAGAGGCGCAACACGTATCTCTATCAGCTTGTCGCCGAGCGGTTGACCGGGTTGCCGACCGAAACGTTTGTATCGGACGACATGCAGCGCGGCATAGACATGGAGGCAGAAGCACGAACGCTGTACGAACTGCGCGCCGATGCCTTCGTGTTTGAGATGCCGTTTGTTCCGCACCCGAAGATTCCGAAGTGCGGCGCATCGCCTGACGGCAAAGTCAACGCAGACTTGCTGATCGAGATCAAGTGCCCCAACACGGCAACCCACCTCGACACCCTGCTCGGCTTTGCCGACTCCGTGCGCATTTTGGCGATTTGCGATGTCGACCGCGAACGCCGCGAGTCGGCGACCGCCCGCGTGAACCGCACCTCCGGCCGCATGATCCGCACCACCCCGTCCCAGCCGGCGAAATGGGTATCCAGCCCGGCATAGGCAGCTTCGTCGCCCGCCACCCCGGGGCTGGGCTGCACCGCCACCGGCAGCGCCAGCTACAGCGATCTTTGCAATATTTGCGGCTTTCTGCCCCTTTTTCAGCGTTACGAGGTTTTGAAGAATATTTCCTGCTTTCGCAACGATAGGTGCACCGGAAGCACTCAAGCGTGCTGCACCCGACTTCACCAAGCCGCCTACAGGCCCACCCGTGCCAAGAGCGCCCACAACCGTGCCGACGATGTTACCCTTGGTGTCACGGCCCATCTGCAAATCATTTTCAGCGCGAACGATATTCAATTCTTCGGTGAAATCCTTGCCCTGGCTCTGTCCACCGGGCAAATAGTGACGTGCCGCTGCTTCGATATATTCCGGTGCCGAGAAAAAGAAATTGCGAGCCGTGCCAGCGCCTACGGATGCTTCTCGATCCGATGTAGGCGCGAAGCCAGCCGCCTTGCGCTTTGCTTCCCTTTCGGCAAGGTTGCGACGTGCAATATCGGAAATTTCTTCCTGCCGTGTGCGCAGCGGCGCAAGTCCGGCTGCTTGGCGGATCGCCTGCATCCGTGGATCACTGTCGAACCGGCGCAAGCCCTTTGCCTGTGCTTCTGGCGGCAATGCAGCAATGCGCTTCTGCAAGGCTTCCCGTGCAGTGGTATAGGTCTGCATCGCCTTCTGCGACGTGAGCCCCGGAAACATCGGTCCTTTATTTGCGGCTGGTGCAGGCGCGGCTGATTTTCCGCGTCCACCGTCAATTGCTGTCACTGCCTGTCCGAATTCTTTTTGCGCACGCGCTGCTACTGCATCCGGCGTGATATCATCCGGTGCATTCGCGTATGTGTGCTGCATCCCATTGGCAAGCGTGACTGTGACGTTACGGGGCATTGTTGCTCCCTACCAATTTGAAACGGTTGGACCGCTTGTGCGGCGTGTGGGTTTCGGGGAATTCTGCGAACGTGGCGGCGCTGAATTATTGCGCTTCGTCGCGGTCTGCAAAAAGCGTTCAAGGCCATTGATCGCGGCAAGGTTTGCCTGATAGGATTTTGTCGGATCCGTCACCGTCGCCATAAACAATTTTACGTCAGCATTACTATCCAACTGTTTGCCTGTCATCCCGGTGGCCTTGGCAAGAGACTGCATGAGCCCCGGCCGAATGCTATTAACCCGGTCGCGCAATGTCTGCGCCTGCGTTCCCGCTGCACCTTCCAGCAATTGCCCCGCAACGGACGCCCTACCGCGTGCAACGATGTTTGCGCCGGTTTCCTTTTTCGGATTGACCATCGCACCCATCTTATCGAGATCGCCATAGATCTTTTTCAGTTCGTCGATATTGCCTTGTGCCGTTGTCGCCATTGCTTGAACGTCGGCAGGCGTAGCACCTTTGCCCGAGCCACTACCACGCGTATCGGCCACATATCGACGATCCCGGCTCCCCACGTCCACCGTATAACGCCGCAAGCTGCGATCCGCTGCCGCTCCTGGACGCTCGGTATTGGGAAGAATACGTTTGATCGTGCCCGTGTTCCGGCCGACAATATTTGTCGATCCGCCTGTGTTGACCACCATTGTGGGATCAACCGGGCTATAATTCTCCGGCAGCGCGACTTGGTGCACATTGCCAGAGTCATCGACCTGATAAGCGATTGTCTTACCCGTTGCCGGATCCACAGCAATATTGACCTGCTTGGCATACTTGCCTTCATGGCCGTTGAAGGTTTCTGCAAGCCCGTCAATTGAGCTTGGATCCTGCGCAAAGATCTGCGCCATTTCCGCAGCACGCTCCGGAGGAATTCCCGCCTGTGCAGCCAGAATAGGCCATGCTTTGTTGACGTCACCGCCGCCCCGCTGAATAGCCTGCAAGCCACGGAGCGCCATTCCGGCACGTGCGTTGCCTTTGTCGCCAATCTCGAAAGCGCCTGCCGCCAATTTCTGTTGATCAGCCTGTATCTGACGTGCTCGATCTTCCCGTGCGTTGATCGTCGGCTCATACAATGGGGTTGCCCCGCCTGTCGTTGCCAGCACGTCAGAGATCCGGCCGATTGTCTCAAGCAGAGATCGACGCGGTCGGGGAGCCTGTGCAGCCGGTTGGGGTTGCTGCGCCACGGGAGCGGGTTGCGGCATATTGGGATCAATCCCGGCTTGCTGCATGACGTTCACGGGATTTCCGCCGAGCAACCTTTGCAGCACGTCGGTTTCAGGCGGCATGCCCTGCCCCGAGCCATAAGATCCGCTCGATGGCACCCCGCTGGAAATTGTCTGCGGTTGAAACAGGTTTTGGAGGAAATTTCCGATATCCATTACAGTGCCCCATAATTGACCGTTGCATAGCCCGCAATCTTGGGGCCGAGTGCCCACGGTCGAAGCTGCGCCACTTCATCGGCCATCACGCCTTTGATGCGCTGCCTGGATCCGAGATAAGAGAAGAAATAGATCCCAAGGCCATCGGCAAATTCGCCCACCTTGCGGATACTGTGCTTCAATCGACGATCAGAGAAAATCGATACAAGCCCACCCACAGTCGAAGCAGCTTGACCAAGGCCGGATGCCTTTCCTTCTGTGTTTTTTTCTCCCACGCCCGCGATAAGCTGGCCTGCTTGCAAACCAAGTCCAGCCTGTCCGGCAAGGTGCTGCAAATAGTTATTGAAGAATTGTTGATTCAGCTCCGTGCCCCGCGTCTGCAAGGATTTTGCCGTCGATCCACTGTTGAGGATCCCGGCCGCTGCCCCTTGACCTGTGATGCCTTGGGCAAGCTGCCTCATCGCCGGAGCATATCCTGCATTTTGCAAATAATTGTTATAGCCCGCCTGTGCTCCACCGGCTTCCGCTATATTGTTCAATCCACCACCTATCCGGTCAAGTGTCGGGCCACCACCCCCAATACCAAGAAGCTGTGAAAGAAAATTAAATCCTCCCGTGCCTCCTTGTGCTTGGCCAGTATAGGTTTTATTGATCAAGTCTTTGTTGGTGTTCAAAGACTGCTTGGGTTTCGGCTTGAGGAAACTCATGAGTGAGAACCTTTCCACATATCTTTTGATAGAACGAACAATTCACAAAGGCCGTGCACGGAATAGCGCTCGCCCCGCGATTTTGCTCCGGCCCACCGCAATAGTAATTTGACGTCCCTGCGATCAGGCGGGATCAATCCATAAATCACTTCTGCACCATGATCGCAAAACATGCGCCGAAAGCATTCCTTGGCGCTCTCGATAGCTTCCCGGCCGCGCGACTTGAACAGAAGATGGCCTTGATAAACCCCTTCCTCGTCCTCATTGTCATCGAATAAGGCGATATCATCGTTTGGCAACACGATTGCCACATTCCCCGGTGTCGAAAGCCACTGATCGCCATTGACGTCAAGGTTGCCCGCTTCGTGAATTACCGAGGTTATGATTTCTGCAAGGTGCATGGTCGAGCGTTCTCCAAAAGGCCCCAAGGTTCCCGGTGGGCTATGAAGAAAAGCGCTCTACGGCGGGGGAACTTTTGCTGAATATCAAAAGGATTTTCGCTCGTCAATCACAATCCTGTGACAGACTGAACCACAAAGTCCGCCGTTGAGGTATTGTTGACATTCGCGGAGAAACCTACTCGGTCGATTGTTCCGGTATATGTAGCCTCAAGCTCGGTGCCCATCGACTTCCAATCAAGGCCATCTAGCGAGAAAAAGAATTCAATTGTTGTGCCTACTCGTGTCGCCCGGAACCAATTGAAGGCCGGGACAATCGCCCTAGATGCGACGGCAGAATTGAATGCAGTGACGCCGCTCCACCGCTGAAAATACAAAGTGTTGCCTGCGGGTTCATAGCCCAACAGCAAAATCTTACCCGATGCATTGTTCTGTAGAAACAGGCCGAACGTAGGGGTGACTGCCCCGTTGGTAATCCCTTTGATGCGTATCTTGACGTCAAAATCGCCTGCGGCCATTACCTTGGCCAGCGCCCTGATTTGGGTGCTGCCAGGGTTAGGCACGGTCATCGAAATACCGTTACCATTATCGACCGCGCTGGCGCTGCCTTGGTTGATCCAGGTATAGGCCGCGAGTGCGGGCGGAGTAAGGGAAGCCTCCCCCGAGCTTCCCCCACCGCCCCCGGAGATCGCAACGTCAACCGCGTTAGTAATCCTACCTTGCTGGTCAATCGTGATTTGCGCTGAATGTGTTGCATCGCCATAGGTGCCGACGACGACTGCGGTATCCTCAAGATCCACGGTCACATCTGCGTCGATTGATCCGCCGCCTGTAAGGCCGATGCCCGCGATCACATGGATATTTGCGAGATCCCCAAAGGTGACGGCTGTTGTGATATCAATTTGGCGCTGCTGCGCCCACCGAATGAAATATTCAGTCGGGAGCCCGTTCGCCTTGACGATAGCGAAATTCTGATCGAGAGGCTGAAATTTACCCGCCATCGTCAGGATCGTTCATTTGCAGGCCGTCGATCCGGACAATAGCGCCATCGTCAACGATCTTGAACAACCGCCCCGGCGCCTGGATCTGGCCTAGAGAATACCATGACAATTCCGGCGAATTCTCGCCCGGTGTGACTGTCACGAGCCCGTGGCTGTCAAATGTCTTACCCGCATCGTCGCTCGTGTAAAGCGTGACGCCTGCCCCGACATAGGCAGGATCTCCCATATCCGTCGTGATCCAGCACGCATAACACGGCATGACTTCGCGCCCACGGATAGGGACCTGCCCCATCGTGACGCGTTCAAAATACTGTTCCTGCGTCGGCGCGAGATAATCCGGATCCTGATCATAAGGCTGTTCCGGATCCAGGAACCACAAAAGGCCATAGGTGTCATCGCCCACAACCACATTGCTTCCGTAGGTATAGGCGAGTTTTGAAGCGCCTTCCCAATTCTGTCCGTTGTTGGCCCGCCAGAATTCCTTTTGAAAATTTGCCCAATCCACCCATTGCTCTGTGGAAAGATCGCAGACGAGCGTTTCGCTATCTCCGAGCCTCAAGACATAAAAATCGTGCCCATCGAGCGAGAACGTCCACACGCGCAGCTTGGGGTTTCCAACACGTCCGCGCACCACCCCAAGCGTTCGCGCCTGCGAGATCTCGATTGTTGTCCCACCCATCCCGAGCGTGACAAGCGAACGTGCCTGCGAAAGCTCCATCGAAGCAGTCGGAAAATTGATGACACCAAAAGAGCGTGCAAACGAGACTTCCAAGTCAGACGAGACTAAGGAAACTACAAGGTCCCGCGCTTGCGAGACTTCGACGCCGACTGCCGAAACCATTTACAGCGTCCGGTTGAATTGGATATTCGAAGCATCCACAGCCGTGGGAAGCCACGCAACGCCGGTCGCCGGATCCGTCTCCTGAATATCTGAATAATAGGTTGGCGCTGTAGTAATCGGCCGGTTCGCTCCCAGAGCCGTGGAAGCGCCCGAGATCAGGCCCACCTGCAATTGACCGTCGCCGCCGTCCGTCTTTCGAGCCCGCACAAGTGTCATGAGCGTTTTCACGCTGGTGACGTCTGCCGGGAGATTTGTCTGCCCCATCTTGTCAGCGGCCGGTGCCGGGAATGCTGCGCTGATAAACGAGCTATCAACCGGAGGCGATTCGTTGACCAAGCTGAAACCCGCCGCGCCGCTCGATAGCGTCCACGTCAGCGCAACGTCGGAATTTGGTGTCAGGTTGACGACATTCACCGTGCCCGCGAAATTGTTGTTCCGCGCGCCTGTGCTATCCCAGACGAAGAAATCCTTGAAGTAAATTGGCAAAACCTGCGTTGCGAGATCCCCACGTCCTGATGGCGTGAGCATGACTTGGGCCACGGTCAAATCTGCACTGTTGCCGGTGTCCTGGTTGGTTAGATTGAGCACAGTCACACCATTTACCCGCACTTCGACGGTGCCCACGGTGTCGCTGATTTTCACCTTGGCTTCAATGTGATTGAATGAATTCGCCGCAACCACAGGCCCCGAGGACGCGCCCAAAAGTGTGCCAGTCGGGAAAGATTGCGTTCCCCGCCATGCCTGAATTACTCCGGTGCTCGTCAATGCGATTGACACATGCGTGACGTTCGCACCGTCGTTGAAGCGGAAGAAGCAGGGATTTTCAGCGCCACCCGGCAAGCCTTCAAACCACACTCGTGCGCACATACCCACCGTTGCCTGTGCAGACGGAAGCACTTTGCGGACATTATCGAAAAAAGCCACGGTGCCCAATTTCAGGACGGTGCCCGTGATAATTGGATCCGGATCTTCGACAAGAAGGCAGGCCGCAGCCGCATAAAGCCCGTCAAGCATGAATGCCGGAGTGGTTCCGTAGCTCTTGAAATCGTCACACCATACTGCGGCCATGTCTCTTACTCCAAATCAGGGAACCAATGACGCCTGATACTGAATTGATTTTCGAATGCGTTCCGCGATATCCGGACGGCTGATTTCTTTCAAGCCGTTGGATATCCGAAAAACAGACCCTTCCGTATCCACAATTATCATACTGTCCTTGATTTGGATAGCGGTGCCTTCCCATGCGCCCCGGTCGAAAACGACGCCCTGCATGCGCAAAACCGGCGTGTCGATATTTCCAGTGAAATACCAAGGTTCCGTGGTTTTCGTGCCAGGCAACCAAAATTGATCACCAAAGACAACGACGCCCGAGATCGGATCCGGCGCACGTTCGGCCGTCGCAAAATCGAGCGCGTCCACCGTCGTTTCACCGGGGTTGATCCAATAGAACCGCCCGTTGATCCCTTGGCCTTGTGCTGGCACTACAACGACATAGCTGGCGACATATCCAACACTGATCACCCCAACATCGTCGGGCATGTCCACTTGGAACCATGAGGGATTTCCGCCGCCTGTCAACGTTGCCGCAGTCCACGAAATCGCCGCGCCTGTTTCTGTCGTCGCAATCGAGTTTCCAAGCGCACCGATCAATGTTGCCCTGATCGTTACCAAGGTTGACGAAATCATGATGACCTGAATTTGGGTATTGGCTGTCAAGAGCCCGCTGTATTGCGTGCCAGGAACGCCGGTATGACCAAACGCATCGGCAAGATTTTGCCATGCCTCTGCCGTCGATCCGCCCAAAGCCACGAGCCACGGATTTACAACCGTTCCGTCCGGGGTGCCTGCGTTCACGCTGCCGGACGTGAATTTGTAGTAAGTCGTGCCAACTACCACAACATCATTGTTGGCAGGGACGCCCGAGATCGTGCCCTGTGCATATCCGTTCTCGATATAGCACATGAGTGAGGATCCAGCCGCAACGAACAGATATGCAGGCGTGGTGCCAATATTGCTTGTCGCGGCCATCGCAACGAAGCCGTCAATGCTGGTGCTCGGGATATCCCCAATCAGTGTCACCACCCCCGTGGTGCTCACACGCCAGAGTTTGTCATAGCTCGCCACAAACAAGGCATCACTAAAGCTGCCCGGCTGGCTATAGACATTGCGAATTGGCCCGTCACCCACGTATATCCAACGGCGCATCCCCATGCGCGCGATCAGTCCCACCTGTTGATCCGTGAGGACGGGGTTTTGCTCAAAATAGCGATTGCGCATGTTAATGCGCGCTTCCTTTGCTACCCCCCGGAAGTAGTCGCTACGAGCAAGAGGGATATCGGCCATGCCTACCTCCCCCAATAACTGCCACGATCAAATCCCTGCGACGATGAAAATTGCCGCTGCTGATCGTAGCTTTGAGTGCTCATGAAAGGCCAAGAAATACCGTCGTCGATTTCCAGCGGCATGGATTGCAAATAGCGCGCAACGAAGCTGGTGCGTCCCTGCTTCATGATCGCAGCGCTTTGTTCATCCATTGAACGGCCGTAGCGCGGGTTGAGCCGCAGCGCCAACATGAGGATGAAGAATGATTCAAATTCGTCCGGGAACGGCAAATTATCCACTGCGGTCAATGCAGACAGCTTCACCCATTGCCCGAGATCCGCACGATAGAACCATTCCTGAAATGTGCCGTTCGTATTGAGCAATAGGGTCGCAGCATTCTCGATTGTCCGGCCATTGGCATCGAGCGTCACAGGAAAGGCAGCAAGACGGCCAAAAGGATCCGCGATCCCCATACGGGCACCATCCTGGGGCCATGCAGTGAGATAAACGGTCAAGGCCGTTGTGTTCACTGCAATCAAGCGCCGGTTGATTGTCGGGCGCTGAATTTGATCAGGCGTGAAGCTGATCGGATCGGCCATGCTTTCACGGCCGTATATGCCCAAAGGCCAATCGCCCAATTCTTCGCCTGCGTCACCGCCATAGATGGCTGTGATGATTGCGTTGAAAAGCCGAAGCGCTTCCGTGGACTGTAGAGCCGTGGGCGCTTTTCCGAGAGGCAGAATGTTAGCCTCTCGGAAAGCATCCGTGATAATTGATGAAATCAATACGGCCACGGAACCACCCCATGTTTACAGGTCGAGATTTGGCGCAGCCGGTGCTGCCGGACGCTTCACGCCTACTTTCATGCGCCACAGGCCCGCACTGGTCAAGGTGCGCGTTGCAGCATGCAGTGCAGGATCGAACGGTGCGCCGGACGCGTCAACGGCAGGGGCTTCCGCAGGTTTAGTTTCCTCCGGTGCCTTTTGAGCCTTTTCGGCTTTTTCAGCCTTTTCCGGCTTGTCGAATGCGGCCGGATGATCCTTGAAACCCTTGGGCACTTCGGCTTCGTTTTCACAAAGCACGCTTTCGCCGTTGGGGCCATAGCGCCATGAAGGCCATGCTTGAAATTCTGACATTGATTTTCTCCTTCTTAGAATGTGTCGATTGTTCCACCGGCATAATCGGTGAAGCGCGACGGGATTGCATTGTTTGACGCGATATAAGCGCCTGTCGCTGCGTAGAAACGGAAGCCTGTGCCCTTGATATCGAGCATCGGATCCGTGACATACACGCGGGCGCTGTTGTCTGCACGAAACATTGTCGGCTGAATTGTGCCACCGGCCCAAAGATCTCCGAAATCATCCTTGACAACCGGGCTCACTGCCCAAGAAATCGTGGTATCGATCGATCGATATGTGCCGCCGCGATTGCCTTCATAGATCCCGCAGACGTCCAGGCCGGTCACGTCATTGTGGCTCGTCCAACCATTGTTTGATTGTGAAGCTCCACGCCCATTATCGTCGGCCCCGGAATTCACAGTCATGCAATAGCCACGCGTTGAAGGCGTCAGTGCATTCTTGAAATTGAAGCCATCGGACCAATTCGTGTCAGCTTGACAATGGTAGAAGGCGGCGATGCCGTGAATGCTATCCACAGCTACCCCGTTGCCTGTCGTGTTGGTCGATCCACCGCCGTAACGGAAATTGGCTCGCCGCACGACAAAAGCCTTATTTGCGGCCGGCTTGACTGTCGGGTTATATCGCACGCATCCGACTTGCCCGCCTTGGAAATCCCAAAGCGAATTATTGTCGGCAAGCCCGAGAAAAATATTCACCGGGTTTGTCACGCGCATGTTATCGACGTTCGCACGGAAAATCCGCGTTGTTGCCTGTGTTGGCTGTGCACCGTCAGCACGGTTTAGATAAATCGTGCCAGTGTTAATCACCCATGAATTAGGTGTGCGGTTGCAAATCGCCGGAGTAGAAACTGGCGTCAATTCCAGATAATTTCCAAAGCGATCAATCTGCGTCAGGTCAATGACGCGGTTGGCGTTCGCAAGTGCAAAAGAATAGGTATTGGTGAATGTCGCGTCGGCCGATGGCGTTGCATAGTCATCCCAAGTGCCCGCTGTCACCAAGCCGCTGGCGATGAAAGAAATATCAACGGCAGGCGCACCTGTGCCGCCCTGATAAAAGCCGTTGGTTCGGTTATAGTCGCCAGCCGCAATGATGATTTGTGATGGCACCGCAGCCGTGTTTGCAGCGACAATCGCCGCACCAATGGTTTTCTTGGCAGTGCCAGGAGTGAGCCCATTGTTTCCGTCCGCGCCTGTGCCAACATTCACGTAGAACGTTGCAAGCGGCGATTTGCGCGCCACCGAAAACCTATCAAAAAGTTCTTCTGGCGTGAGCCCGACGCCGCCCCGTGGAGCGCGCGGATCCCCATAATAATGGACGTCCGGCGTGAATTCAGCAAGTTGCCATGCCGTCACCCACGGAGCCGGGAGAGAAATCGGCGCATCCGAAAAAGAGCGACGGCTGCTTATGCGCGAAGAAAGTGTGGTCGTGTCAGAAGCAGCCATTTGCCTATCCTCTTAAATAAACAGGGTTCCAGCGGCCGTTGTCAATGCCACGGTGCCGCCGTTCGTTGTGTTGAACAGCAAGGGGATTTGGACGTAGACGCCTGCGGTCAACGGAAGCGCACTGACATGCACCTTGCCGTCCACGTCGGTAATTGTCATCGTGCCCGTAACAGTGGGAAGAAACCCGGCGATATGGATGCCGATGACTTTGTAGCTCGTCCCGGCGCCCATCGCTTGTGGTCTGTAATATTGTTTGACGAGTGACATTTTCAGGATCCTTGCCCTTGGAATAAAGGCCCCGACCACAACGGGAGTGATCGGGGCCTATCAACCTTCGCCGGAGAACAAGCGAAGTGCACCCAATAAATTAAGCGCCGTTGATGCGTGCGATCCGCATACGTTCACGAATATTCGCGTTCATAGCGACGTCGAAGCGCACCTTGTGTTCGCCCGTATCGAATTTACTGTGCTGCCACATGCGGACAGTCAGCGGGATCTTCGAAAGGCGACGACGCATCGACGTATCCGAAGCCGGAAGGATCAGCGGAACCGTGTTGACCACGATTGATTCCTTTTGGAGAATCATGCGCGGTGAAAGCGTTGTGCTGGCTGCTCCAAGGAACGTAAGCTGTGCATTGTCGGCCGGAGCCGCAGTCACAGTCGCGTGAGCCTGGTTGATGTTGATATCATCGCCAGCGCCCGAGCCCGGAACAATCATGGCAGGGAAAATCACGAGCGTGATGTTGCCCGCGCCGTCAGCCGTGGCATCTGCGCACACCGTATACTGCTGCAAGCGTGCAGGAGTGACTGCGGCCTGCTTGCGGTTGTCATAAGCGTTTGAGCCCGTAACGGTGAAAACTTCACCGGCCTTGACTGTCGCACCCGCTGCCAAGCCGTCGCAGATAAGGTTCTGTGTCAGGCGACGTCCATTGACTGTGCCAGCCTTGGCAACAGCCGAGTAGTTGACGTTTTGGTTGGCACCATTGACCAAGCAGTTGGTCGCAACGCGCGTTCCGACCGCAAGGGTTGGAAGCTGGTTGGTAAACAGGGTGCGGACGCCATTGATTTGGCCCGAGAAGCCCTGCCGATAGGTCGAAGTGGACATGCTATCGGGTGCAGGCAGCTTCACAATCTGATCACCAAGGTTCTGCATGTCGAAGTAATTCATGACATAGGCAAGATTATCGTCACCCACGCCATTTTCCTTCAACCGGGTATAACCCGCAACGGCGTCCACCCAATTGCTGACCGCGTTACCCGCGACTGCGTTGCCGACCCAATCGGCCGATGCCAGTGTGGCAGTCTGCAAGATATAGGCGTCGATCTTTTCCGCCATCGAAGTCGCGGCACCCAGGAGTGCCTTGCTTTCGCGTGCGTCACCAATCGACTTGATCTTGACGAAATCGCCCCATCCCATGTTAGCGTTGAACGTGCCGTCTACCGTGAACAGTTCGGAACCGAAAACAGTGCCGTCAGTGCCCGCAGAGAGATCCTTGACGCCATTGGTCGTGCGCGTGATGTTATAGCGCGGCGTGACTTGTTCGAGAATTTGGAGGCCGTTGCGGTCATCCATTTCCCCATCATATTCGTTCCACGTCACGCATTCGGCGCTGACGAGATTATTCTGCAACACCATCGCAAAGGCGTTGAGAACCAATTTCTGTTGTTCAACAGTTACCGTGCCCATCGGGATAGTCCCTTCCTTGAAAAGTGGATCGGACTATCCCGATACCACGAATTACCTACCTCGTTTCGCGTCTGCTTCCCAAGCCTTCTCGAAATCATCGAGATTATCGGTAGCCCCGCTAATCTGCGTCCGGGAATTCGCCCCTCGCGCTGTATGTGTCGGCGGATCGCCTGCCTTCGGGATCTTCCGGCCGCTCTTGGCCTTGCTGATCTCCGCGTCACGCTCCGCTACGTATTTTAGCTGTTGATAAGGGGAGAGCTTCGCCACTCGGGAGGCTTCGGCCTTATCCTGGGCCAGATCGTAGAGGATTTGCGCGCCATTGTCGGCGTCGTGCGCTGCCTCAAAGGTTGGTTGGGAAAGATCCCAATCGCCCCGCATTCCAGCTTCGACAACGCTTTCCTGAAAATCTTCGAAAAGCTCGGTGCCTTTGGTTGCGAGATTGTCAACCTTTGTGAGAAGTTCCTGCTGCTGCCGTTGGTCCGCTTGCTGGTTCTCCCTTTCCTGCTCACGTTGCAGGACCGTTTCAGCTTGTTTGGTCGCCTTTTGATCAGCGAGCCATTCTAGCTTATCCTCGATATAACGGTCGTCGAGGTGCCCGAGTGGATATTTGTCGGTGTCGGTAGGATCCGGCGCCGCATTTCCAGTGTCAGAATTAACACTGGATTTTCCGCCTTGCAAGAGCTTTTCTAAATTTTCCAATCGTGCAGCCAAATCCGGTGCCGGTGAAGCCTGTGCCTGCCGCAATTGACGAGCCAATTCAGCCTTTTCCCGCTTCAAGCGGTTAATCTGGCTTTCCTTGGGATCTTTGGGCGTTTTGGGCTCTTTTTCGCCTTCCTCGCCTTCATCTTCCCCACCTTCGTCCTGGTTTTCCTCGGTGGACTTTTCTTCCTGCTTTTCCTCAATGGCAGGCGTTTCCTTTGCCTTTTCGCCAGCAAGATTGCTTTCGCCCACTTCGACTTCGCCGGACGTTTCAAACGCGGCAAATTCGGCATCCTGTGGATGATCAGGCGCACGCAAATAGCGCCCTACAGCCCGTTCCGCTGTCGTCATGATCAGCCTTGTTTTAGTCGTCATTGTCATTTTCCTGTTCTCCATTTTTTCGGGATTGAAATTCCATATCGCGCAAGTCGAAATCCCGATCTTCGTGCGCTAGGCTATTGTGTTGATCCAGTGTTTTCATCACCTGATCAAACTCAACATTGTCGGCATTTGTCAGCCGTTCGTCGTTCTTTCCTTCGACGTCCGATTTGCGGCTCTGTGCATCGAGCACGGCCTTATACGCCTGTGCCAGTGCCAGATTTGCGCGGGCTTCGTTATTCTTGGCCTTCGCACTCAAATCGGCAATCGTTGCCTGTGCTTGGGCCTGCGCAAGCTCTTGCTGCATCTGCTGCATTTGCTGGTTAGCTGCCTGCATCTGCTGCATTTCCGGCGTCATTTCATCTTCCGGAACCATGCCCGGAGGCAGTTGCATCTTGAAGCGCCGTGCGAATTCGCCGGACTTCGGCCAATCCTGTGCTTCCGCGATAAGATCCATGACGCTCGCGGCCGTCTGCGGTGCAGCGTTGACAAAGGCCATCATCTGCTCGTTCGCAAGCGCACGCTTGGTTTCGGTGGCCGGGCCAACGGAGACAGTTACCCCATATTTGCCCATCGTCACATCGGAATTCGGATCGCTCGGATCGTTGATTTTTTGCAGGAGCATCTTGTCATCACGCCCAATAATCGTGACGATCCGCTGTGTGTCATAGATATACGGGATAAGCTCGTTGATGTTTTCCGCGCAGCGCGTATCCGCGATTTTTGACCTGTCGGTATAGATGAATGTTCCCACGTCGGAAACCATCTGCCGCTGCTGGATTGCAACCTTGGAAACTTCGTTCGACGGCATGCCCAAGGCTGCTTCATGGATATTCGAGATATCCTTGAGATCCTGGGTCGCCATACCTGCTTCGTTCACGAGCGCCGCGTCAATCCCCGGTGGCGGGATATGGACAGGCGGATTTTCCCCATCGTTGTAATAAAGGAAAGGATCGTCGCTAGACGGTGCCCGCCGCCATTTTGGCTCGTGCCCCTTGATCGCGTCCGGCGTCGTCAGCCATTTGTTGCGGGGAGCCGCCACAAGCTGTTCCGCGACGGTCGAGCGCCAATAATTGTGCAGGCGTTGCGGATCCTTGAGGAACCGGATCAGTCCCCAACGGTGGATTTTCTCGCCATCATTCAGTTCCCATCCTGGGACACGATAAACCGGCAGAGACGAAATCGGGTAATCATATGGCCCTTCGAGAATGGCATTGCCGGAACAAACGTATAGCCGGGCAAATCGCTTGGGCACCTCACGGGTATAGAGAGATCCGTCAGCGCGCGTTTCCACGAAAGGCGCATACTCATATTCCTCCATGTCGGTGACGTCATGCACCGTGCCGTCCTGATAGAGCGCAAGCACTTTCGTGCCTTCTGTCACCATGCGCCAATAGGACACAATCCGAACGGTATCTTCCGAGATCCAGAAGCCGCTTTGGTTCCAGCGCTTTTCATTCAGGAACGAAACTTCTGCGGCCCAAGGCCAGCGTTTCTTGAATTCTTGCTGCGGGATATCGTCGCCCACAAAGGCCCATTGGCAATCCCGACCGGACGGCTCGATACCGAGCGGATCAAACACGGCTGAATAAGGATCCGTGATCGCCGCCAGCTTGATTTCTTGCTCAAAAACGTCATCGCTCGTGTAGTCTATCGAGAGCGTATAGGCGCCTTCGCCGCCCACAACCTGATACTTGCTGGCTTCATCGCGGGCGAAATCAGCGTGCGAATTCTTGAAGATCGATCGAATGAGCCCTTCGCGGATCTCTGCGATTTCCTTGGTGCCTGCCTTGTCCGGATAGACGCGAATTTCTGTCTCGTTCATGAGGCGGTTGCCGAGAATTTGGGCAACGAACGCAATCAGGCGGTTGAATGTCAGGACCGGCTTGCGGAGATCCTTGCGGCGTTGTTCAACGACGGGATCCCACTGGTTGCCTACGGCAAATTTCGCGTCATCCTTGCCTGCCAGGATATTGTGCTCATTAAAGCCGTAGCCCCATTCATATTTGGCGCGCATATCATCGAGAAAAGCATCTTCGCTGTCGAAGCCTGCCAATTTTCTCTTACGATTACGCGGAATTTCGCGGTCCTCGATTGCGATATTGTCCCGAATGCCCGCCATGCCCCAAAACTCCTGTAATCAGCCCATCCAGCCCGTGCTGCCGCTGTATTCCCAAAATCCGTCATTGTCCCCAATGCCGGGCGCGTTCACGCGTGTTAGCATTTCTCCCTCTACTTCGCCAGAGGCGAAATTTTTGGGCTTTTCGGGCTTTTTCCAGCTATCAAACCATTCACGGGTTGCAAAAGTCAGCACGCAAGCATCTGAAAGATCAGAGGAACGCAATCCACGGGCCTTCATTTCGGTTTTGCTCTCAAGCAGCCAATCATTATTCGCCCGGAATTTTTCCTTGGGACCGCTGATATCCGATGCAAGATCGTCATCGTCGGGAATTGCGCCGCCTTCAATGAGCCACTGAGATCGGAAGAGCGTCGTGTAGGGAAAGAGTGTCTTCGCCTGTGTAGATCT
>CALDKP010000063.1 GCA_937898535.1 uncultured Sphingomonadales bacterium
CTCACATCGACGCGAAGCTTGGCCTGTGCTTCTGCCAGAGCGTGCTTCACAGCAGCTTCAAGACCACCGACAATGCCCTTGTTTGCATTCCCAAGGGCCTGCCTCATCGCGGTATCAATACTGTATTTCAGATGGCTATTAACCATATGCGTGATGCGGGTGGTGGACTTGCTCCAGCTATAGCCGCCAGATTCGTCCTTGCTTTTGCCATTTATATCAACATCTTCGCGCATATAGGCGTCGGCTCTGGAAACAAGGTATTCGATGAACGTGACAGGGGTTCCGGTCTTCTCCCCCCATGTGTTGGTTTGCTGAATTACCAGCCCTTCAACAATTTCGGTAACACGGGGGAGAACGTGTTCATTTCCTAGCTGCCGAACGGTAGTGTCGATGTGTTCTTTGATCTGAGTAGTAATCTTTTTCGCCATCGTATTTGATCGGCGCGACTGCTCACCGTCTTCATCCCATGTAACTTCTGTGGTAAATTCCTTGATAAGACGGTCGAGAAGTTTTTCTGTTAGGTCTTCTTTGCTGATGCCAAGCGCTTCAAAGCTTAATGTCGTCATCTCATTGGTCCTCTCTAAAAGCCCCCGACCACCTGAGCAGCCGGGGGAGGTGATGCCACGCACAGGGAGTATTGGCGCGGCTGGTTTATTCATTTGAAGATCAGCCTTCCCGCTTTGACGTGGCTGATCAGCGTTTCCCCAAGGGCCCGGAGAATGTCCTCAAAGCCGACTTGGCTATCCACGCGGCGGTCAAGTGCGTCATGGCAGGCTGAGCAGGCAAACACGCCGAGAACGTTGATCGGTTTTTCCGCTATTCCAGCCCAATTGAAGAACCGCAGGTGAGCCAGAACCGTTGTCGCCGGATCGTGGTTACAGCAGGGCAGGCGAAGGCTGCACGGTTTCCCCTCGGCGCTCTCGCGAAGCCCGACGAGTTCCAAGTATGGCGCGCGGGGCGGCTTCTGTGCCTTCTGGTATATTGCGCGTCCTGTCAGGTTGCTCATCCGAACCCCACGATGAAGTTTTCAACGGCTCGGTCCATGTCCTCGCCCGTCCAGTTGGTGAGAAACTTCGCCAAGATCACATCGACCACAGCGGAGTAGAGTTTTTGAAACTCGGCCTCGTCCATATTTGCGAAGGCAATGGATTTGGCTTTTAAGCGCCATCCGCCTCGAGTATTGGCCCGCAATTCGTGATAGCCAGCCAAGACTGTCACATCTTCGCGGAACGTCTCATACGAGCATTGGGCGGGGCCGAACGGCGTTTCGATCTGCGGCTTGTCCCAGTTCTGATAGGCCACATCCAGCATGGCGAAGAACTTGCGGTGAAACTTGCCGTTTCGTGGTATGGTGACATTGGCAAGCACACGCGCGCCGGGCTTGGCTTTGGTAAACCACTCCGCTGCCTCTTCCCCATCAGGGACTAGTCCATTAGCGCCGCGTATGAAGCCAAGGTTTGCCATCAGAACGGAATCTCGTCGTCCATGACGCGCCTGTCGGCCTCAGCCGCAGCCGTGCCTTCGTAGCCGGGTGGCATATTGACGTGATCGCGCTTCTCCCCACCGCCCAAGAGCGTGACTTCGGAAGCCCTGACAGTCAGGTATGTCTTGCCGTTGTGTTCGCGGGTGGACAGATCTCCGGAGACAGCCACGCGGGTGCCTTTGGTGAGGTACTGCGCAAGACCGGAGCCACGCTTGCCCCACAGGGTGCAGTCGAACCAGATGGTGCGCTTGTCCTGGCCTTGGCGTTCCTCGACGGCGACAGTCCAGCCAGTGACGGATTCACCGCCTTGGGTGGTGCGAACAACGGCGTCTTTGCCGATGTTGCCTGCGATGGTGATATTCTTCATTGTGCTGCAACCCTTTCGGCGGCGCGCGCGTTCTCGGTGATTTCGTTTTTGCGGTTCTCGAATGCATCCACGATTTTCTCACCCAAGTCGGGGTGGCGTTGCGTGATCTGCTCAATGGTGGACTGGTAGCGCGTCCAGCGGTTTTCCAGAGCCTTGCCGCCCTTGTCCTTGAAGTCGTCGCAGAAGAACTTGGCGAACGCTTCGGCCTTCATGCGTGGGGTGGCGTCTTGAGGCAGGCTGTCGTTGACAGCATCGCGCCAAGCATTGTCCAGGGCCTCGCCCTGTATCGCTCCCGGCGTCTTAGCTGACACGACAGCGGCATTCCCGTCGTCATCCTCTGGTGCTATGCCAGCCATCGACATGAGGCCGTAGCGCCTGCCGTACGTGATCGCAGAGCCAAGCCCTTGCATGTCCTGCTTTCCGACAATGAGCGGGACGGAACACTCAAGCGTTTCGCCGCTTTCGTGGATGAGAACGGTTTTGACGAACCGGCCCAAATCGTCAGAAATGATGGGCTGGATAACCGCAATACCATGCTTGTTCAGCGCAGGTAGGCAAGCATCCATGACGCTGCCCAAGTCGGCATACTTGCTGCGGAAAGCGGGGTTAACGCTGTCCTTGAGGGCCTTGCCCATTTCCCCTTGCGCTTTTGCGAGGGCGGCGGCGATTGCACTTGTCATTGCGATTGGCTCCATTCAGTAACGCGCCAGAAATTGTCCCATGATTGCATGAGCAAGGCGCTGATGAGGGTGACAGCCAGAGCGGCCAGGATGTTGCGGATCGCGTTGGGGTGAAGTCTCATGCTGAGGCCCCCTCTGGTTTGAAAAACTTGCAGCCTGCGCTAAAGTCCGAGAAAGCGACTGGAGCATCATCACCGCCCCACCAATCCCGAGCGGCCTTCGCTTTCTCATCTGTCCAGTTACGCATGCACTCTGTCGTCCTGCACTTCGCCGAACAGAACGTCATGTCTCTGTAGCAAAGCATCATGCGGCCCCTTGCCATTTGAAGAACCCGAGAGCGCCGTTGCAGGGGATGAACTCCACCGGCTGGACGTTGCGCAGCACGAAGCCATAGCGCCCGAAGAACCACGGGCTGTCGCTCACCTCGACGCAATCGACTATGTCGGCGGTGCCGATGATGCCGCCTTTCGCTATGTCAATGCGAAGCGGCGGATGCACATCCATTTTCCCCATCATAAAGAACAGCGCGTCATCCCATTCCGACCACGTCACATTCTTCGCCGCATGTATGCAAACAGGACCGCGAAATTTGGTCGACCAGTCGCGGTTCTCGATGTCCTTGCCAGCGTTGATGATTGCCCATGCCCACGGCTGGCGGATTGATATGGCAAATTTTGGAAGTCCATCCATCATGCGGCCTCCAGATCAGAATATCCGTGATATTCACGCAGGCTTTCTGCGGCGCGGGTTTCGAGATCGACAACCGTGGTCCGGTCGAAAATGCGGACGAGCATGTCACGATCAACGGCAAGCCCGCCGATCTTGGTTGACACAAACTCGCAGGACCATCCGCCGCACTCGCCGACGCTCGGATCAGCGTCTTCCCATGAAGCGTCGAACTCTGCGGCAAGATCCTCGACCGTCCAGCCGTTGTCCGTGGTTAGGTTGATTTCGCGTTGGATAAGCATCTGTCGTCTCCCAATCCGCTTTGCTGCGGTATGGGAGTATTCATTGCATATTGTGCAACGCATTGCAAGCGAGAAAATTGCATGTTGTGCAACATTCCTTCAGCCGACATATTGCAGGCGCAGAATCACCGAAACAGAAGGAAGCTCAGTTTGACGAATCCATGCCGATTAGATCGCCAGGCGCGCGCTGCGACAGACCTTTCAGGCATCTGAGCTTCGGTAACATCATTTGCACATGATGCATTGTAGCGCGTTTTGGTGCAAATGCGTCTCGTGCAATGACGGGCTTGACGGCGCGTTGCATATTGTGCAATGAATTAGGCATGGAAAAGCTTCACCAATATCTCCAAAAAAACGGGCTGAGCCAGCGTGAATTCGCTCGCAAGATCGGCATTCACCCAAGCGCAATGTCTCGGTTGCTGAGCAACTTGACTAAGCCGGATGTGGATCTGGTTTTTGCAATTGAGCGCGCGACCAAAGGCGCGGTACCCGCGAAAAGCTGGGTATCATCTGAGGCGGCGCGATGACCGCTGGGGTTTTCATTTCGAGCACCTCTTACAACGGGTGCTCGTCTCGTAACTTGCCTGTTCACGGCGAAGAAAGGCACGATTCGGGCAATCGGGGAACTCGGATTTTAGTTGCTAACGAAAGTGCAAGTGACCGCCAGGAGGCGAGCGGATGAACGCCCACGCCCCACTTGTCCACTACAATGCTGCCTGTGTTGCGCTTGCCGCCGCCAAGTCTACCGACGAGGTAAAAGACTGGCGCGACAAGGCCGAGGCAATGCGCGCCTATGCGCACCAATCGAAAAACCGCCAGCTTGAGATTGACGCTGCCGAAATCCGCATTCGCGCAGAGCGTCGCTTGGGCCAGTTGATTGCGGAACAGAAAGAGACGGTTGGGCTGGCGACTGGCGGGAAGCCATATCAGTCTACCGGTTCCGATACAGCACCGGTAGAAACGCGCGCCCCAACGCTTGCCGAGATTGGCGTTGATAAAAAGCTGTCCAGCCATTCGCAGAAGGTTGCGGCAATCCCCGAAGATGACTTCGAGAACATTGTCGATGAATGGCGCGATTCACTGGAAACCGCAAACGAGCGCGTCACAACCAATATCCTCGCCGCCGCCGACAAGGCCGCAGGAAAGCCCCACGTCGCCAACAGCAGCGGCAATAATGAATGGTACACTCCGGCTGAGTTTATCGAGGCAGCTCGCGCAGTCTTGGGCAGGTTCGACTTGGACCCGGCCTCGTCCGAAATCGCTAACGCCACGGTAAAAGCCGATAAGATATTCACCG
>CALDKP010000064.1 GCA_937898535.1 uncultured Sphingomonadales bacterium
TGCCCGAAAGGTCGAGGTAAGCCTCGTCAATCGACACAGGCTCAACCAGTGGCGTCAGACGCTGCATCATTTCCCGTATCCGCCGTCCCTCGGTGACATACAGGTCCATGCGCGGCTTGATCACCACCGCGTCGGGGCACAGCTTCAGCGCCTTGAACATCGGCATCGCCGACCGCACGCCATACGTCCGCGCCACATAGCAGCAGGTCGACACCACGCCCCGCTTGCCCCCGCCGATGATAACCGGAACGCCGGTCAGATCGGGCCGGTCCCGCTTTTCGATCGAGGCGTAGAACGCATCGCAATCGATATGCGCCACAGACAGCTCGAAAAGCTTCGGATGCGAGACCATCCGTACCGATCCGCACGTCGGGCACCGCGCGCGAATCCCCTCCCAGCGGGCAAGGCAATCCCGGCAGGCACAATTCTGCAATGACCCGTTTTGCGCTCACCATCGAATTTGACGGCGGCCCCTATATGGGCTGGCAATGGCAAGACCATGGCCCTTCGGTTCAAGGCGCCATCGAAGAGGCCATATTCAAAACCACTGGCGAAAAGACATTGGTCTACAGCGCAGGCCGCACCGATGCCGGCGTCCACGCGCTGGGCATGCGCGCGCATGTCGATGTCGAAAAAGGACTTTCATCCTTCCGATTGATGGAAGCCATCAACGCCCATTTGCGGCCGCACCCCATCGCGATATTACATTGCGAGGAAGTCGCCGATGACTGGCACGCGCGTTTCAGCTGCATTGGCCGGTCCTACGAATATCGCATCCTCAACCGCCGCGCCTCGCTCACTTTGGAAAAGGGTCGGGTATGGCGCGTTGGTCCGCACCTTGATGCCGACGCAATGCACGCAGCGGCGCAAATTCTGGTGGGCATGCATGATTTTACGACCTTTCGGTCGACGGCATGCCAATCGGCAAGCCCGGTCAAGTCGCTCGAACGGTTGAACGTCCGCCGCGAAGGGCAGCATATCATCATCGAGGCTGCGGCGTTGTCGTTCCTGCATCACCAAGTGCGCTCGATGGTGGGTTGCCTTGTCGCCGTGGGGCTTGGCCGATGGACTGCCGACGATTTGCAGGCTGCACTTGATGCGGCAGACCGTTCCGCCTTGGCGGAAAATGCACCGCCCGAAGGCCTGTATTTTGTCAGGGCAACTTACCCTTAAGCAAATAAGTTGTTCAGCGATTTTTCGAGCATCACAAGCTGCCACAAAAGTCGCCCATTGTTGGCCCGCCCCGTTATATGATCCTCGGCCGCTTGTGCGATGGCTTTGCTGTCAAACAGGTCCATTTGCGAGAACATCAAGCTTGTCGAAAGTGCACGTGCCTGCGGCGCCAATGGCCCACGGAACCACGCATCAATTGGCGTTACAAAGCCCATTTTTGGACGGTACAATATGTCGCTTGGTAGATAGGGTTCCATCGTCTTTTTCAGCAACCATTTGCCCTGCCCGCTGCGGATGCGCATTTTCTCAGGCAAGCTTGCCATAAATTCCAGCAAATGATGGTCTAACAATGGTTCGCGCGCTTCCAGACCAACCGCCATGCTCATGCGGTCAACCTTGGTCAGTATGTCGCCCGGCAACCACATCTTCATGTCGGCATATTGCGCCTGATCAAGCCCGCTGCGCGCCGGGGCATGGATCATCAGCTGCTCCATATAGGTTTCGGCCCGGTAGCCGCCGACCAAGCTGCGCATGCGTTCGGAGTAAAGGCGATGGCGCACATCAGGGTTCGTCAGGCTGACCGCGTCGGTATAGCCCTCAGGTCCGCTGCGTCCGAGTGAAAGCAATGTCGTTTTGGCGCGCAACGGCTGCGGTGCCCAATCCGCCTTGGGATAGACCTTCCCCAGACCGCTAAACAATGGACCGCGCAGTGATTGCGGTAACATGCTGCGGATCTGTTCCTCCTTGTGGTGGAACATATGGCGCCGATACCCGGCCAAAGCCTCGTCAGCGCCATCGCCCGACAAAGCCACAGTGCCGTCTTCACGCGCCAATTCGCACACCCGATATGTCGGCAATGCAGAGGCATCGGCGAAGGGCTCGTCAAAATGATAAGCAAGCATATCGATCAGGCCAAAGTCATCTGCCGCGACCTCGCGCGACCGGTGGTCGGTTGCAAACCGGCGCGCGATCCGTTCGGCATAGGCACTCTCGTCGACCGCAGGGACATCAAAGCCGATCGCGCATGTCTTCACCGGCTGCCGCGATGCCTCTGCCATCATCGCGACCACGGCACTGCTGTCCACGCCGCCCGACAGAAACGCCCCCAAAGGCACATCTGCGACCATGCGCGAGGCTACAGATTGGCGCAGCAAACGCAGTAATTCTTCGGACAACTCCGCTTGGCTACCACGCGTCCGCTTTGAATAATCGATATCCCAATATTGGATAGGTTCCGGCAATGGACGGCCTTGTTGCAGCGTCAGATGATGCCCCGCAGGCAGCTTTTTCACGCCGCGTAAGATGCAGGCATGATCGGGCACATAGCCAAAGGCCATGAAGTCATCGACGGCCGACAGGTCGATCTCGCGGCGTAATGCCGGATGCGCTGTTAACGCCTTAAGCTCGGACCCGAACAGCACACTGCCATCCGCGATGGGCGCATAGAATAACGGCTTAACGCCAACACGATCGCGCGCAATGAACAACTGCTTTGTGCGCGCATCGTGAATGGCAAAGGCAAACATGCCCTGAAAACGCGATACGCAATCGGCGCCCCAATGCCGCCACCCCTGCAAGATGACTTCGCTGTCGCTGTGCGTCCGAAATGTA
>CALDKP010000065.1 GCA_937898535.1 uncultured Sphingomonadales bacterium
CAGCAACTGCGCTCGATTTACCTGAGCCTGTCGAACCAAGGATAGCACAGTGCTGGCCAAATAATGTATCGACATTTGCACGACAAGCCACGCTATTGGTTCCAACATATTCGCCGATTGAAATGAAGCGATTTATGCCATCGTTCTTTGCAGCTTCCGCGCTTTCAAATAACGAAGTGGTTTCTTCTTGAGTTAGCAATAACACTGGCTGCAACGGTAACGGATAGCTTGTCACGCCTCGTTTAAAAAAAAGCTCATGAGTAGATTGATTCCATGACGCTTCTCCCAGAAGGTCCGCTTCGATAATTCGCTTGTCCGGTCCACTCGAAAAGGAATCCCGCGATTGTGACAATGCGGCGGCTTCTTCATCAGTCTGAAGCCGAAGCAAGCTAACAGAAGCAAATATCAATCGGCGTCCTAAGTGAAGCTTCAATATGCTTCCTATTTGGCCAACAGAATATGTCCTGCCACCATGTGTTCGAGTCAATTCGACAACTTCTTGCCCTAATGCGATTTTGATTTTGCCTCCCGCAACTTCAAAAACTACACCAATCTTTAGTGCCAGATCGTAGGAAAACAGGCTCATTGAAATTCCGCCTGTATGTCTGCGGGAAGACCTTCCTTGAGCAACGTTGTCACACCTTCAAATGTCCACCACGCGCGAGAACCATCAGCCACCCCAAAGAATGGACCTCCATCCCCGCGATAAAGTCCTTTCGGACTAGCTACATACAGGCGATTTCTCCAAGGCGCATGCGTCTGCCAATCTCTAAGTTTCTTAGGGAGGCCATCCGCATTTTCATCTGCAAATGCCAAGATGACTAATTGGCTTTGTGCATTGCTCATCGCGATTTCCATGTCTGCATTTATATGTTCATCCCCAAAGGAGTAACCACAGGTCAACAAAGTGTGATCTTTCCCATCACCGAGCCGGGACCTAAACCTCTGAAACAAATCGTGGAACGGATTCATCTGTGCATTTTGATATTTTGTCGCTTGCGGATAAATCATCACTGATCCTCCTTGAGGAGGGTAACAGTCACCTGATCTAGTCCGAAGTAAAGTAAAAGGGGTCTTTTTTGACCTATACCAATCAATCGATCCATGTAATTTCGTAACGAATGCCTTGGCATTATTTTTGCTCTCAAACGAATTAGGGTTCCAAAATCCGGCGCCACCTCCGGAAAAACCGTCGCAATACTCAATGCTGTTCAATGCCAATGCATCTTCAATTAAAGTATCATAGTTTGTGGTAAAGAATTCTAGACGTCCTCTCAAATTCTCGAGACCGGCACGACGCGAACCGAACAATGCTTCTATGAAATTGCGGTGGTAATCAACGCTGACTATCGATTGCCCTACAATACCTGCTAACTCAGGCTCAATTACCGTTGTGCCGTCTGCGTCATAAGATGTGGGTTTGAACCCCCATCTAACTGTTTCAGCGATAATACCTAAGATTTCTATATGAATTCTGGTAAGCTTAGACTTGTGAATACGAGCGTCACCGACACAGGCATGACTATCTCTATTTCGCTCCGAAAGGGAGATAAAATCGCCTAGTTGAGTTAGAAAAACCTCAATGTGGTCATTCTCTGCTATCTGCGATTTGATGAAATTTATCACACCTTTCGCGACTTCGTCCTCTGAAAAATTTTCAGTCAAAGCTCGATGGTAAACACGGTCTGTTAAAGCATGCATTAATGGAACATTGGCTGGAAAACTTATGCCAGCCCCGAGCAACCAAGACTGCTTAGCACTGCTAAGTAACGCTTCAAACTGCTCAGCAATGTCCAATTTACTCGTCAATATAATTGATCCTTTTATTTATATATCATTCAATGGACTGACGACGACAGTTTCAATTACCCCCGTCCGTCACACCGTAATAGACTCCTCCTGCCGAATACTCGCATCTTCATATCGACCTCTGGTCGCCCGTCGGTCGCCGTATCCGCAATGATCGTAAGCCATTGGTCGCCTTCGGTTCGAAAAACTCAGGACGATCGGGATGTATTCTTCACCCATCAGTAGCGCGGCGTCTATACGAACGGTTCGTATACGAGCCGCTCGTATACCAATCCGCTTACTTGAAAGATGGACTGCGCAGATGGCGCACGGATTCGATGTGCCAACCCTATCGGCCCCGCGCATCCTTAGTGGCTTCGTGCCTTCGTGCCTTCGTGCGACACACCGTCATCCTGAACTTGTTTCAGGATCTTAATACCAGCGCCGTTCAAAAGTAAGATCCTGAAACGAGTTCAGGATGACGAAGGAAACGAGTTGTGCTCTGCTCGCCTTCGGCTCCAGTATGACGAAGGAGCGAAAAGAACGGAACCGTCGCCCTCTTACCCCTCACCCATCCGCAACGCCGCGATAAACGCCTTCCGCCTTCGCCGAGGCTACGGCGCACATGCCTGCACGATATAGCCAACGCGCGAATAAGGCGGAGCCTCAAGTCACCGCATTGCGCACCGCAAAGCGCGGTTCGCGATAATCGCCGCTTTCCACAATCGCGCGCAGATTCTCTCCGGCGCGCCAGATATCGGCATGGCTGAGCGTCAATGGCGTCAGGCCGAAGCGCAAAATATCGGGATCGCGAAAGTCGCCGATGACACCCTGTGCAATGAGCGCTTGGACGATTTCATAGGCATGGGGGTGGCGGAACGCGATATGGCTGCCCCGCTGGCTTGGCGCGCTTGGCGTCACGCACTCCAGCCCCGCGGCGGTTCCGGCCGCGTGGAAGATATCCCACAAAGCCGCGGATTTCGCCTCAACCTGCTTTATATCAATATCCGCCCACAGCTTCAGTCCGTTTTCCAGCGCGTTTAGCCCAAGCACCGACGGCGTTCCGGTCAACCAGCGCGTCATGCCCGCTGCGGCTTCATAGCCATCGGCAAATTCGAACGGCGCGGCGTGGCCCATCCAGCCGGACAGCGGATTGTGCATCTGTTCCTGCCAGCGCTTTGCCACATACAGAAACGCTGGCGCGCCGGGGCCACCGTTGAGATATTTATAGCCGCAGCCCACCGCCATATCCGCGTCCGCCGCGTTCAGTTCCACCGCCACCGCGCCTGCGCTATGGCTCAAGTCCCAGCAGACCAGCGCACCGGCATCATGCGCGGCCTTGGTCCACGCCGCCATGTCGAACCGTTCGGCGGTTTTGTAATGCACATGCGTCAGCAGCAGCAACGCCGTGTCATCGCCCAGTGCATCGGCCAGCGCGCCGCGTTCGACCACGCGCAGCTCGGCGCCCGCGACCGCAGCCACCGCACCTTCGGCAATGTGCAGGTCCGTCGGGAAATTCCCTGCCTCGCTCACCACCACATTGCGCGATGGGTTGAGGCGGAGCGCCGCGACGATCAGCTTGTACAGGTTGACCGACGTTGAATCCGCGGAGATCACCTCATCCGCCTCGGCACCAATTAACGGCGCGATCATTGCGCCAACACGCTGCGGCGCATCAATCCAGCCTTCGTTCCAACTGCGGATCAACCGCTGGCCCCATGCATGGTTGAGCAGCTCGGCCCCCGCCGAGACGGTCGACAGCGGCAATTGCCCCAGCGAATTGCCGTCGAGGTAAATCACGCCATCGGGGCACATAAACTGCGCGCGATAGCTGCCCAGCGGGTCGGCGGCATCCAGTGCCTGCGCCTGTTCCAACGTCATGGCTTTGCGGCCTTCAGGCCGAAGGTTTTCAATATCACCGCGCGCTGCTTGCCCCAGGATATGGTCTCGGGCGCGATCAGCTCGGCATGGCCTTCATAGGGCGTTGTCACCATCTTCGCCCCATATGCCGCGCCGAACGACGGCGGGGCGATACGGTCTAGGTCATTGTTAAACTGCAACTCGCGCGCACGCCCCTTGGGCATTTCGGGCGGAGACACCCGCGCAAAGGCGTCGCCCGCCATCTTGGCCGCTGCTTCATTGCCGCAGCCATGGTCGGGCAGCGTCATTTGCGCGCGCAAATCGGGCAAGCCGCCCTGCGATATCGCCAGATCAACTTGCAAAGGCGCATCGCCGCGCAAGGCATCGCCCTTGGCCAGCGCCTTCTGCGCATCGGCGGCGGTCTTGTCGGGCGTGTTCTTGGCCACGGCCCCAGTGCTGACCCCCGCACAGATCGGAAGAGCGTCGT
>CALDKP010000066.1 GCA_937898535.1 uncultured Sphingomonadales bacterium
CTCGCGCATCTGGGCGACCAACTGGTCGGTGTTGGCGTCGGTACCAAGCGCGAAGTTTACGTACAGCGTCGATTGGCCGTTGTTGGCGTTGATCGAGTACATGTAGTCCATGTTGTCGACGCCGGACATCTGCTGTTCGATCGGGGTGGCCACGGCTTGCTCGACGGTCAGGGCATCGGCGCCGGTATAGGTGGCATTGACCTGGATCTGCGGCGGCACAATGTTGGGGAACTGCGCGATCGGTAGTCCGGACATGGCGACCAGGCCGACGATGGTCATCAGGATCGAGATGACCATGGCCACGATCGGCCGGTTGATGAAGAACTTCGACATGGCGGCTTACCCCTTGCCGGCCGGCGCAGGCGCAGCGGTGCTCGTGACGGCGGGGGCTACTGCGGACGCGGCAGCAGCAGGCGCTGCGACGGCTCCGGTGCCAGCATCGATCGAACCGATGACAGCGCCGACATTAACGGTCGCGCCTTCCTCAACGGCATAGGCACCCATGATGCCGGCAACAGGCGACGGTACTTCGACCGCGACCTTGTCGGTTTCAAGGCTGGCTATCGGTTCATCGACCGCAACCGGCTCACCCGGTTTCTTCAGCCATTGGCCAAGGGTTGCTTCAGTGATGGACTCGCCCAATACGGGGACTTTAACTTCAGTGCTCATAATTCAATCCTCAGGAGGATGGAGGGGTAACCGGCTTGGTTCCCCCAGTGCGTTGGCGACGGATTTCTTCGCGGACATTGTGGCCCAATGCTTCGGCAACCAACGCGGCCTGTTCGGCTTGGTGGCGCTTGGCAAGACCCGTGGCTGTCGCGGCTGCGGCTTTGCGTCCGGCATAACGTGCGCGTGCTGGGCCGACATTGGCTTCTGCGAGGCATTCTTCCAGATAGGGGTCGACGAAGCTCCAGCTGCCCGCATTGCGCGGCTCTTCTTGGGCCCAAACGACCTCTTCCAAATTGGTCATGCGCTTCAACCGGACAATCAATGGTTCGGCGGGGAATGGATATAGCTGCTCGATGCGGACAATCGCGGTATTCTTGTCACCCGATGCATCGCGCGCTTCCATCAGGTCATACGCAACCTTGCCCGAACATAGGACCAGTCGTTTGACATCCTTGTCCGCAGGCGCGTTGGTGTCCGACAGGATCCGCATGAAGTGGCTTTCGCCTTGGAAATCCTCAGCCTTGGACACCGCAAGCTTGTGCCGTAACAACGATTTTGGCGTCATGACGATAAGCGGTTTGCGGAATGGACGTGCCATCTGCCGGCGCAGCAAATGGAAATAATTTGCAGGCGTCGTGCAGTTTGCGACCTGAATATTGTCTTCGGCGCACAATTGCAGGAAGCGTTCAAGCCGTGCGGAGCTGTGTTCAGGACCTTGTCCTTCATAGCCATGCGGCAACAGCATTACGAGGCCATTGGCGCGCAACCATTTCGCTTCACCGGCGGCAATAAACTGATCGATCATGGTTTGCGCACCATTTACGAAGTCGCCAAATTGCGCTTCCCAAAGCACCAGTGTCTTTGGTTCGGCACCGGCATAGCCATATTCAAAACCCAGCACGCCGAATTCCGACAAGGGACTATCGAGAATTTCAAAACGGCCATGTGGCAATGTTGCCAGCGGGATGTATTTTTCCTCAGTCGTTTGGTCGACCCAGACGCCGTGGCGTTGGCTGAACGTACCGCGGCCCGAATCTTGGCCCGATAGGCGCACGCCATAACCTTCGGAAAGCAAAGATCCGAAAGCGAGCGCTTCGCCTGTTGCCCAGTCAAAGTTTGCGCCTGTGCTGAACATGGCTTTTTTGGCATCGAGCACACGATTGAGTGTCGGGTGAATATTGTGGCCTTCGGGCACAGTGGTTAGCGTGCGGCCCATGCTGTCAAACAGCTTTTTGGAAACACCTGTTTGCACATTCCGGCGGGCGGTTTCGGGATCGGCTGGCTTGGAAAGGCCCGACCAACGTCCGCCAAACCAGTCAGCGGCATTGGGTTTATAGTCGGCTGCGCTGGTAAATTCCTGCTCGAGCGTCTGCACATAGCGCATGGCATGCTCGTCCGCCCAGTTCGCATCGATCACACCCTCGGCCTCAAGCCGTTTGGCGTACAAGCTGCTGACGGCGGGGTGGCCCTTGATGACCTTGTACATCAATGGCTGCGTGAAACCGGGTTCGTCGCCTTCATTATGGCCAAAGCGGCGGTAGCACCACATGTCGATGACGATGTCGCGGTGGAATGTCTGGCGGAATTCAATCGCAATTTTACATGCGAAGGTTACCGCTTCGGGGTCATCACCATTGACGTGGAAAATCGGCGCCTGAACGCCCTTTGCAACGTCGGATGGATAAGGCGAAGACCGCGCATATTGCGGGCTGGTCGTGAAACCGACCTGGTTGTTCACGATAAAGTGCAGGCAACCGCCGGTATTATACCCACGAATGCCGGAAAAGCCGAGGCATTCCCAAACGATGCCCTGACCAGCAAAGGCCGCGTCGCCATGCAGAAGCACGGGCAGCACTTGTTCATGCTTGCCAAGGTCGTCGCGTGCGGTTTGGTTCGCGCGTACCTTGCCGAGCACCACTGGGTTCACCGCTTCAAGGTGCGAGGGGTTTGGTACAAGGCTCATATGCACCTTGATGCCGTCAAATTCGCGGTCGGTGCTGGTGCCGAGGTGATATTTCACATCGCCCGAACCGCCGACATCGTCAGGGTTCGCGCTTCCGCCCGAAAATTCGTGGAAGATGATGCGGTATGGCTTTGCCATCACATTGGCCAAAACGTTGAGACGGCCGCGATGCGGCATGCCGTAAACGATTTCGCGCACGCCCAGCTGGCCACCATATTTGATGACGGCTTCGAGTGCGGGAATCATAGATTCGCCACCATCAAGGCCGAACCGCTTCGTACCTACATATTTGCGGCCAAGGAATTTTTCATATTGCTCCGCCTCGATCACTTTACCGAGGATGGCTTTTTTGCCTTCGGGCGTAAACTGGATGGCGGCATCTTTGCCCTCCATCCGCTCTTGCAGGAACCGGCGCTCTTCGACGTCGGAAATATGCATATATTCGAGGCCAACTGGGCCACAATAATTGGCGCGCAGCGTATCGACGAGTTCACGAACCGTGGTCCATTCGAGACCGAGCGTGCCGCCGACATAGACCCGCTTGTCGAGGTCTGCGCCAGAAAAGCCATGATATTCGGGGGTAAGGTCGGCGGGAATATCCTGCTTGGAAAGACCAAGCGGATCAAGGTTCGCCGCCAGATGTCCGCGCACACGATAGGTCCGGACCAGCATCATTGCGCGAATGGAATCGCTCGCTGCGGCAACGGCGTCGGCTTCTGCCATGGGCTTGCCAGCAGCCTTCGCCGCGGCCTTCACTTCGACAGCCATCTGTGTCGGATCAAGCGAAGCCGTCAGGTCATCGGTGATGGACAAAGGCCAATTCGAACGTGCCCAGCTCGGGCCTTGCTCAGTTTCAAAATCTTGGTTTTCAAGACTCATGTTACTTCTCCAAATCCTCCCCATATGCGGGGAGTGGAACCATCCGCAGGATGGTGGAGGGGAGTTGCCGCTCTAACGCAGCGTTAGACGGAAGGCCCCTCCGTCACCCGGTACTTACGCACCAGTTGCTACCTCCCCGCGAACGGGGAGGTTCAAAATCAACCCTTCAGCACTTCGACCAATGTCTTGCCGAGCAATGATGGTGACGGCGATACGCGGATGCCGGCTGCTTCCATTGCTGCGATCTTGCTTTCTGCGTCGCCCTTGCCGCCCGATACGATTGCGCCGGCATGGCCCATGCGGCGTCCGGGAGGTGCAGTGCGTCCGGCAATGAAACCTGCCATTGGCTTTTTGCGGCCCTTCTTGGCTTCGTCGATCAGGAACTGTGCAGCTTCTTCTTCTGCGCTGCCGCCGATTTCACCGATCATGATGATCGACTTGGTCGCATCATCGGCAAGGAATAGCTCAAGGCAATCGATGAAGTTGGTGCCGTTGACGGGGTCACCGCCAATGCCAACCGCAGTGGTCTGGCCAAGGCCTTCTGCTGTGGTCTGGAACACGGCTTCATAAGTGAGCGTGCCTGAACGTGAGACCACGCCGACCGAACCTGCGGAGAAGATGCTGCCGGGCATGATGCCGATTTTGCATTCATTGGGTGTCAGAACGCCAGGGCAGTTCGGGCCAATCAGGCGCGATTTCGAACCCGACAGTGCGCGCTTTACCTTGACCATGTCGAGCACAGGAATGCCTTCGGTGATGCAAACGATCAACGGGATTTCCGCGTCAATGGCTTCAAGGATTGAATCGGCCGCAAAGGGTGGCGGCACATACACAACCGACGCATCAGCGCCCGTTGTTTGCTTGGCCTCAAGCACCGTGTCAAACATCGGCAGGCCGATATGTGTTGTTCCGCCCTTGCCGGGGGTAACACCGCCAACCATCTGCGTGCCATAAGCAAGCGCCTGCTCGGTATGGAATGTGCCCGTGGCACCGGTCATACCTTGCGTGATGACCTTGGTGTTTTTGTTGATAAGGATGCTCACATACGTCTCCTGAATTCGGGGGTTCGCTTAGTTCAGCGAGGAATCAATTGCCTTACATGCGACAAGCAGTTCTTTGACCGCATCGACGCTGACCGCGAGGTTGCCCTTGGCTTCATCATCAAGCGCAATTTCGACGACCTTTTCAACGCCGCCGGCGCCAATGACGACAGGTACGCCGACATATAGATTGTCGACGCCATATTGACCGGTCAGATGCACTGCAGCTGGAAGAACGCGCTTTTGGTCGTTCAAATAAGCTTCGGCCATCGCGATACCGCTTGTTGCCGGCGCGTAGAAAGCAGAGCCAGTTTTAAGAAGGCCAACGATCTCACCGCCGCCGCTGCGTGTCCGCTGAACGATTGCGTCAATGCGCTCCTGGGTCGAAAAGCCCATTTTGATAAGGTCTGGAACAGGAATACCCGAGACGGTCGAATATTGAATGACGGGCACCATTGTGTCGCCATGGCCGCCAAGCACGAAGCTGGTGACGTCTTTTACCGACACATTGAATTCGTCCGCAAGGAAGTGGCTGAAGCGTGCCGAATCGAGAACGCCTGCCATGCCGACAACCATGTGATGCGGCAGGCCGGAAAATTCGCGCAGTGCCCATACCATCGCGTCGAGCGGGTTGGTGATGCAGATAACGAATGCGTTTGGCGCGTTCGCGGCAATGCCTTCGCCCACGGCCTTCATAACCTTCAGGTTGATGCCAAGCAAATCATCGCGGCTCATGCCGGGCTTGCGCGCGACACCAGCGGTGACGATGATCACGTCGGCGCCAGCAATGTCGGCATAATCGTTGGTGCCGGTAATCTTGGCATCGAAGCCTTCGACAGGACCACATTGCGACAGGTCAAGCGCCTTGCCCTGGGGAACGCCTTCAACAACGTCGAACAAGACGATGTCGCCGAGGCCTTTCAATGCTGCGAGGTGAGCAAGCGTGCCGCCGATATTACCGGCGCCAATAAGCGCAATTTTTTTGCGAGCCATACAAAACTGTCCTTCCCTTAGGGCTTTTTAGCGGAATTGCGGCGTCGTTACGCCGAATCGCTGTGGATAACAACCCAATAAAGGCCCAAAGTTAAGGCTTTTTCTGATAACAGTTCGCAATAGCAATAGTGCATGAAATGCACCCTGTCAGTTACCAGCCACCCGTCGCAACATTTCCATCCAGATAGGGACCTGGCCATGGAATCCTTCGGCCCAGACGCGTTCATCTAGGCCATGCGCGCCCTCTTTCTGTCCGACGATGCTCCAAAGGCCACCAAATCCATAAACGGGAATGCCAGCGGACCGTAAAAACGCACCGTCGGTGGCGCCCGCCGACTGGAATGGCAGAACGGGCGCATTAGGAAAGCGGGTTGCGACAGCGGCCCGATAGGCTTGCGTTATGTCATCGCGCATAGGTGATGGTGCGGTTTCCGGTGTTTGCGATCCTTCAACGGCGGACACCGTGACATCCGGCCCTGAAAGCGCTTGCAATTGCTGCCGGACATCCTCTGTTTTAACGCTGGGAAAAATGCGGCAGTTCACATTGGCCTCAGCTTTTTGGGGCAAGGCATTTGGCGCGTGACCGCCAGACAGCATCGTTGCAACACAGCGCGTGCGCGTGCTTCCTGGGTCCATCGATTCTAACAGATCGGCGGTTTCGCGATCTTGGGGGTCCGCAAGATATCTGCGCAGCAGCTCACCAAATTGGCCGCTATCGCCTTTTGCCAGCATCTCGAAACTCGCACGGGTGGCATCGTTAATCATGGCTGGAAAGCGATGACGCTCCACTGCGGTGATCGCATTGGCCAGCGCATATATCGCGTTGTCAGGACGCGGCACGCTGCTGTGCCCGCCACGGTTCACGGCGGTCAGCTTGAAATCGGCGTAGGTTTTCTCCGCAATCTGAATACCGAAGCCTTCGACACGGCCATCAGGGAAAACCGACCCGCCGCCAGCATCACCATTAAGGGCATATTCGGCGTCAATCAGCTCGCGCCATTCGGTCGCTGCGCGCCGTGCACCGTTGCCGATCGTCTCTTCATCACCGGTGAACAGCACAATGATATCGCGCGTGGGTTCAAACTTCTCTGCGCGCAAATATTGCAGGGCAAGGACGATGCCGGTCAACGCAGCCTTATTGTCGTTTGACCCGCGACCCAGATAATATCCGCCCTCTTCGCGAAACTTAAATGGCGGATATTTCCAATCGCTTGCTTTGGCGGCGACGACATCCATGTGCGCCATCAGCAAAATAGGGTTCTTGCCCGACGGCTTGGCTGCGGGCCAACGGACAATCATTGTTTGGGTATTGTCATGATCCTTGACGATTACGTTCGTGATGCCAGCCTTGCGGAACTCCGCCGTCAATAATGTGGTCAGCTTTTTGAATTCGGCAGGCTGCCCCTCAACGGTCGGAATTTCGACAATCTTTGCAAAGAGCGCGCGTTCCGATGCTATTTTCGATGCAGGTGTTTGCGCATGCGCAGCGGTTGTCAGGGCCAACACGCCTGCCAATAAAAACGTGCTCCGTCCGATCATCTTTTCTCTCCTTTATGCCATGCTAGCGCGCGCCGTGGCCTTCCGCCAGATAATCTTCCGACTGCATTTCCATCAGCCGCGATACCGTGCGGTCAAATTCAAAACGCCCGTCGCCTGTCGGATAAAGTTGGTCAGGGCCGGCATCTGCGCTCGCCAAAAACTTTACGCGGTATTCGTACAAGGCATCGATCAGCGTCACAAATCGCGCCGCTTCATTGCGGTTGTGCGGCCCAAGCACCGGAATGCCCACCATCAAAACGGTGTGGAACCGCCGCGCAATCGCCAGATAGTCAGACGCACCGCGGGCCTCGGCGCACAGACGCTTGAACGAGAAAACGGCGACGCCCTTCAACGCCTTTGGCACGTGCAGCACCCGACCCCCGCCGACGTCCAGCTCCAACGATGGAACATGTGCGCGGTCCTCGGGCGGGTAATCCGTCATGCGGAAGAATGTTTCCGAAAGCGCAGCCGTCGCCTCGGCACCATTGGGCACAAGCCACGTTTTGGCATTGCCCAAACGATCGCGCCGATAATCGGTAGGGCCGTCCAACGCAAAAATATCAAGGCTGTCTTTGATCAACGCGATGAACGGCAAAAACAGCTGGCGGTTGAGGCCATCCTTATACAGGTCATCGGGTTGCCGGTTTGATGTTGTGACAACCGTGACGCCTGCGGCAATCAAGCCTGTAAACAACCGCGACATAATCGCTGCATCGGCCATGTTGTTGACGACCATTTCGTCAAAGCACAGCAAACGGGCTTCATCTGCCAGTGCCGCGACCACGGGCGGAATGGGATCGCCTTTTTCCTTCTCGCGCTCAACCTTTAGCCGCGCGTGGATATCCAACATGAACTCATGGAAATGGGCACGACGTTTCCGCTGTATCTGAACGCTGTCAAAAAACAGGTCCATGAGCATGGATTTCCCGCGCCCAACACCGCCCCATAAATATAGGCCACGCGCCGGGTCAGGCTTGCGCCCCAAGAAACGCCACATTGTGCTTCCGCGGGGCGGTACGGCCTCAAGCTCTGCTTGCACTTTTGCCAGCGCCAAAACGGCTTTGGCTTGATCAGTATCAGGCTTCAGTTCGCCTGCACTGACAAGGGCTGCGTGCCGATCGGTGACCGAGGCGGCCATCATTTCTGACTGGGTTTTCGAATCGTCCCTGAAAACGCGGCAACGCGGGACTCGCCTTGCGAGACGATGCCGCGCATGAACAACAGGCGACCCGTTTCCTTCAAAAGCTCGACCTCTGCCTCAAGCGGTTCGCCGATAACGCCAGCGCCAATGAACTGCACCGACAGGTCAAGCGTAACGGCAGCGCCCGCCTCAATTAGGCCAAACATCCGCGATGCGCCAAACATGGCCACGTCGATAAAGCCGAGCGTGACGCCGCCATGCACCGCGTCGCGCAAGTTGCTGTGCCGGTGTTCGGGAAACATGCGAAGGCGTGCTTTATGATGCCCTTCACTGCGCACCAGCATTTTACCCAGCACCGTGCCATTATAGCGCGTGGCATCGGTCATCTGCCAGTTTAGCCAACCGGGATTGTCCGGATCCGGACTGCTATCAAAAGCGGGTGTGTCCAACGGCCGTCCCGTAAATTAAAGGTGGCGTTCGGCAACCATCTTCTTTGTTTCGGCAATCGCCTTTGCAGGGTTCAGACCCTTGGGGCATGCGTTCGCGCAGTTCATGATTGTGTGGCAGCGATACAGACGGAATGGATCTTCCAACTCATCCAAACGCTCACCCGTCATTTCGTCACGGCTATCTGCCAACCAGCGATAGGCCTGAAGCAAGATGGCTGGGCCCAAAAACTTGTCGCTGTTCCACCAATAAGATGGGCAGCTTGTCGAGCAACATGCGCACAAGATGCACTCATACAGGCCATCCAGCTTTGCACGGTCTTCCGGCGACTGAAGGCGCTCTTTGCCCGATGGTTCTGGCGTAACTGTCTGCAGCCATGGCTTGATCGACGCATATTGCGCATAAAAATGGGTGAAGTCAGGAACGAGGTCCTTGATGACTTCCATATGCGGCAGCGGGGTCAGTGTGACTTCGCTTTTGCAATCTTCAATTGCCGTGGTGCAAGCGAGGCCATTTTTGCCGTCGATGTTCATCGAGCATGAACCACAAATGCCTTCGCGGCACGAACGACGGAAGGTCAGCGACGAATCCTGTTCGCCCTTCATCTTGATCAGCGCGTCGAGGACCATTGGGCCGCAGGTTTCGGTATCGACTTCAAAAGTGTCGTAACGCGGGTTTTCGCCACTGTCGGGATCGTAACGATACACCTTGAATTTCTTGACTTTCCCGTCGGTTTTCGCGGCGTGAACAGTGCCCTTTTGGACCTTGCTGTTCTTTGGGAGGAAGAAATCGGCCATATCAATATCCTGCTGTCGTCGAGACGTGTAATTCCATATCTGCGAAACGCCCTAACCAAGCGTTTGTGCAATCACAAGCCCTCAACTGCGTCTGTTCGGGTTGCTTTTTCTGCAAGTCGGACGCGCAGCTTGTCGATTTTGCGGCCATCCATATCCACAACTTCAAAATGCCAACCTTGGTCGCGGAAGGATTCGCCCTCTTCGGGCAAGTGTCGCAATATGTGCAGGACATGGCCCGCAGCGGTCGCGTAATCGCGGTCTTCTGGCAGATCAATCGACAGCGCGTCTGCCATTGCGTCGGCGGACATCGCGCCCGAGACGAGCATGGAGCCATCGTCCAATGTGATGATGTTCGGCGCGCTACCCTGCGCCTGATCCGATGCAAACTCGCCCGCAATCGCCGCCAAAAGGTCGTTGGGCGTGACGATTCCTTCAAAATGGCCATATTCATCATGGACAAGCAACATCGGCACATCGGACGAACGCAGGATTTCGAGTGCATCCATGGCGTCAAGTTGATCGGGGATGATTTCAGCGCGACGCATGAGCCTGCGGATATCAAGGCTTTCCCCGCGGATTTGCGCAGCAACGATATCGCGTGATTGAACAACACCAATGATATCGTCACCGTCTTCGCCGGTGACGGGCAGGCGGGTGTGCAGCGAATTTAAAAGCGAATCGCGGACATCATCTTCAGATGCGTCCGCCGCAATACGGTCAACGTCGGTCCGTGGCGTCATGACTTCACGCACCGGACGGTCGGCAAGCCGCACGACGCCTGCGATGACCTTATGTTCATGCTCTTCAATGATGCCTGCATGAGTGGCCTCAGCAAAGACCATACGCAGTTCTTCGGCGCTCAGTGCGTCACGGGTATCGCGGCGAAGGCCGAGTGCACGGAATATGGTCGCGCTGGATTTATCAAGGGTCCAGACAATCGGCGCGGTCACGCGTGCCAGCATCTCCATTGGCCCAGCCATGGTGACGGCGATTCTCTCAGGCGCAATCAGCGCAAATTGCTTCGGGACCAGTTCGCCGACCACCAAGGATGCGTAGGTCGTGATGCTGATGACAATCCCAAAACCCAAAGTTTCCGACCATTCCTTGTCCATGCCCAAAAGTGCGATGCGCTCGGCAACTGGCCCGCCTAGCGTAGACCCCGAATAAGCACCGGCGATAATACCAATGAGCGTAATGCCGATTTGTACGGTGGACAGAAACTTGCCGGGGTCTCGTCCCAACCGAAGGGCGGCCGCCGCGCCGCGCTTTCCGTCTTCCGCCATCGCCTTTAATTTCGCTGTGCGTGCCGAAACGATGGCGAGCTCAGACATGGCAAACACACCGTTCAGGGCAATGAGAGCCAATATCGTCGCGGCATCAAACCACGGGAAAGGATGAAGAGGTTCCATAGGGACCTGCTTCCCATAGTGCCAACGCCAGCGCTTTGGCAACAAAATGCCGACAAAACTGTTATCGTCAAAAGATGCAACCTATCCAAAGATAATCTCAGGTTCATCATGGGTGTCGTTTATGGGACATCCTAGCTGAAAGGGAAAATGATGAAGAAAAATCAATTGATCACGCTGTCGCTGATGGCTGCGATGCTTCCGCTATCGGCATGTGTGACGGATCCGGATACCGGCCAGCGCACGATTTCGAAGGCGGCACTTGGTGGCGTCGGCGGGGCATTGGGTGGATATTTGCTTGGCGACCTTATTGGCGGCCGTCGCGATCGCACCGAAAAGATCGTAGGCGCAGGGATCGGCGCATTGGCTGGTGCGGGCGTTGGCTATTATATGGACGAACAAGAAAGAAAACTGCGCCAGCAAACCGCGGGCACAGGCATCAGCGTTATTCGTGATGGCGACAATCTTGTTCTCGATATGCCTTCGGAAGTGACTTTTGGCGTCGATAGCGCGAACATCGATGCAGGTTTCCGCAATACGCTGGACCAGGTCGCATCCACGCTAACGCAATATGAAAAAACCTATGTCGACGTCATGGGGCATACCGATTCCACCGGGTCGGATGCCTATAACCAGTCGTTATCGGAACGCCGTGCCTCCGCGGTTGCAAGCTATCTAACGTCGCGCGGCGTGCAGTCCGCGCGTCTTGCAACACGCGGCTATGGTGAAAGCCAGCCAAAGGCGAGCAATCTGGACGAAGCCGGTCGCGCGGCAAACCGGCGTGTCGAAATTCGTCTTGTTCCCGTGACCCAGGGCTAATGCTAATTTAGACCGCAACACCCTGAAGCAATTTGGGCAGCGCGCCACTTTCGCCCCGCGCCTCGGCCATGAAAAATGCCTTGGCCGGGGCAGCGCGTTGCACCATTGCCATTCCGAAACGCCGGACCGCCGACGCGGTTTTCCCGGGAATGGAAAAAAGGCGGTTCAAGCCATCGGTCGATACCGCGATCAGCAACGTATCAATGCTGCGCCACCGGCTATAGCGATCGAGCAACTGCGCATCACCAAAATCAAGGCCAAGCCGCATCCCGTCGACCAATACTTCCGTCAACGCCGCAACGTCGCGCAGACCAAGGTTGAGCCCCTGACCCGCGATGGGGTGAATGCCATGCGCGCTGTCGCCAATCAGCACCAGCCTTTCAGCCGTGATGTTGGCCGCATGGTGAAACCCAAGCTTGTACGATGATAAAGGCGCGGCGATGTCAACGGCACCCAATATGCCGCCCATCGCCTTTTCCAGCTCCGCCGCATATCCACGCGGCGACAATTTCATATATCCCGGCGCATCTGCGGCATCGACCGACCAGACGATCGCTGAACGGTGCCGCCCGTCGTCCGCATCCAACATGGGCAACACGGCAAATGGGCCTGACGGATAAAAAATTTCATAGGCAATGTTGTTGTGCGAATGTTCGTGGAAGATCGCACCGACCATTGCGCTATGGTCATATTGCCAATGCGCAATATTGATTCCCATTTCTTCGCGCGTCTGGCTCTGCCGCCCCTCGGCGACGATCATCAGGTCAGCGGTCAAAACTTTCTCGTCATCCAGATGCACGGAGGCCCGCCCTGAATCCTGTGATTTTTGGATGATGTTGGCGGGCATGTGCAACTGGATCGCATCGCTCTCCAGCGCCGCATTGTACAACACGCCGCGCAAGAAGCGGCTTTCAAACATTTGGCCCAGAAAGCCGTCATCTTCGGCTGGTGCGAAATCCAGCGATCCGGGCTTTAGGCTATCGCTCACCCAAATCTTTTCAATTGGGCAGCCTTTCCCGGCCAATGCTTCGCCCAATCCAATGGCCTCAAACAGTTTATAGCTAGAGCTCGATATGGCAAAAGTGCGGCCATCAAAGCCTGCTTGCAACATGCTCGCCTGATCCGCGCGGTCGATGACATGGCTGGTGATGCCATGTGCAGCCAATGCCAGTGCTTGCGTAAGCCCGATGAGCCCGCCGCCGATAATGATGACGTCTGCTTTGTGATTCATATTGCCCCTATGCCGCATCAGATGGGCGGACTCAAAGGAGGATTTTGACCGTAGCCCATCCGCGTTGGCAGCAATCGTCAACCTGTAATACTTGACGGCGAGTCCAGCGAAGGCGAAAAGGGGGCGTTCGGCCGTTGGCGGCCACCCATATATGGCATTATAATCATGGCCTCGCGCATTTCTAAATTTACGTCAAAAACGAACATGGCTAATTGGCGGCAGATGATGCGCGCGTCGCTGATCCGCAGCAGCACCTTGTTTGGCGCGGCTGTTCTTGGCCTGTTTGCGGTGTTTTATGGCTTTGCGGTGCTGAGCTATTCGGCTGGCGATGCGGCATTCAATAGTGCGGCTGCAGATGTGCAGCACAACTGGATGGGCCAAAGCGGCGCCTATGTGTCCGATATCGTCCTGTTTCTCTTTGGTGTTCCGGCCATTTTTCTTCTCCCGCTGATGCTGGTATTTGCACGACGCTTGTGGCGGGCAGTCCCGCAGCCGCAATGGAAACGGCAGCTTACATTATGCCTGTGCGGCATGCTGCTGATCGGGTTTGGCATGGCCTATTGGCAGCACGGCAGCGACATCGGCTTGCCCGCTGGATGGGGCGGCGCGATTAATTTGCTGTTGGCAAATGCCGCCGTTGCTCTTCTTGGCCAAATTCAGGGCGCGCTCGGCACTATATTACGTGTTCTGCTGATTTTGGGCAGCTTAAGTGGCGGGGTAGCGTTAGTTATTCGCGCGCTTGAGCTTGAGCGCCCGCTGTTCCGTATTCCTTCGTTGGCCATGCCTAAATTTTCAGGCATCAAAAACGATCTGGGTGCCTTTGACGTAGACGATTCGGATGTTGCCCAAATTATCGAGCCAAAGCCGCCGCGTAAGGCTGTCGAGCCCGAGCAACGCAAGCCTCCGGTGATTGAAGACCGCACGCTGGCGCCGAAAAAAGCTGCGTTCTCAACCGGCGCGCGGCAGGGCGATTTCTTTGGCAGCTTTGTTTTGCCATCGCTTGATCTGCTGGATCCGCCGCCAGCCATTTCGGTGCCAAAGCTCGACAAGACTGCGCTGGAAGCAAATGCGCGCTTGCTGGAATCGGTGCTCGATGACTTTCATGTCAAAGGACAGATTGTTGCGGTGCGTCCGGGGCCCGTCGTCACAATGTATGAGCTGGAGCCTGCAGCGGGCATCAAATCCAGTCGCGTTATCCAACTGGCCGAAGATATTGCGCGCAACATGTCCGCTTTGTCCGCGCGTGTTTCGACAATACCGGGCCGCACCGTTATGGGCATTGAGCTGCCCAACGCCCATCGCGAAGCCGTTGTGTTTCAGGAAATGGTCGGATCAGACGCCTTTGCCGATCAAAAGGGCGCTTTGCCGATAATCTTGGGTAAGAATATCTCCGGTGATCCTGTCATTGCCGATCTCGCCCCGATGCCGCATTTGTTGGTCGCCGGGACAACCGGTTCAGGTAAATCGGTCGGCCTCAACTGCATGATATTGTCGTTGCTCTATCGTTTGACGCCTGACCAGTGCCGTATGATCATGATCGACCCCAAGATGCTCGAATTGAGCAGCTATGACGATATTCCGCATCTGTTGTCGCCTGTCGTTACCGAGCCCGCCAAAGCCATTCGCGCGCTCAAATGGGCGGTTGAGCAGATGGAAGAACGCTACCGGATGATGTCATCGCTGGGCGTGCGCAACCTTGCAAACTTCAATGAAAAAGTCCGCGGTGCAAAGGCAAAGGGCGCGCCATTGGGCCGTAAGGTGCAAATTGGCTATGACCCGATGACCGGCCAGCCGCAATATGAGGAAGAAAGCTTGGCCTATGAGCCAATGCCGCAGATCGTCATCATCGTGGATGAGCTGGCTGACCTGATGATGACGGCTGGCAAGGAAGTGGAATTCCTTATCCAACGCCTCGCGCAAAAGGCACGTGCCGCGGGTATTCACCTCATCATGGCGACGCAGCGGCCATCGGTTGATGTTATCACTGGCGTCATTAAGGCGAAC
>CALDKP010000067.1 GCA_937898535.1 uncultured Sphingomonadales bacterium
GGGGCTCGCTTTGCCGCACCGCAACATGCGACGGTCTGCGACGACATGTGTCGGCGGGGCGAATCGCACCCGTGTCGTTCCCCTCTTGCATCCCTGCCCACACCACGCCATTTCTATCCCAACAAAAGCAAGAGCTACGGGGAAGATGATGCTGGGATGTATGCAGGATTGGGACCTTCGGGTAACCCACTTAATTGATTACGCAGCGCGGGAGCATGGCACGCGCGAAATCGTAACCCGTTGGGCTGACGGCACGCTTGAACGTACAAATTGGGCCGGTGTTGCGGGCGAAGCCCGAAAGCTGTCGCAAGCCCTTGCTGGCTTTGGGCTGCAAAAAGGGGACCGGATCGCCACATTTGCCATGAACCACCATCGGCACCTTGCCACTTGGTATGGGGCTATTGGTTTTGGTGGCGTCATTCACACCGTCAACGTCCGGCTGTTCGACGAAGACCTGATCTACATCATGAACCACGCCGAAGATAAGGTGTTGATGTATGATGCGATGTTCCAGCCAATTATCGACCGGATAAAGCCGCATCTGAAGACCGTTGAACATTATATCGTGTTCGACCGCGAGGACAGCTACGGCGCATTGATCAACACCCAAGACGGCAATTATGAATGGGCGACTGGCGACGAGCGTGACCCATGTATGCTTTGCTATACCAGCGGCACGACAGGCAATCCAAAGGGTGTGTTGTATCAGCACCGATCGACGATGCTGCACGCAATGGCGGAAATCGCCCCGAGTATATTTGATCTCAGCCCACAGGCAGCTTTGTTGCCGATCGTGCCGATGTTCCATGCGGCGAGTTGGGGGCTGCCATTTGCAGGAGCCGCAGCGGGGGTTAAATTCGTCTTTTCAACCACCAATGAGGCGGCGACCTTGCACGGGTTGATGCTGAAAGAAGGCGTCACGCATAGCGCGGGTGTGCCGACCGTTTGGCTCGCCATGTTTGCGCATTTGGATGCAGAGGCTGCTGCTGGGCGCGATGCGTCGCTGGGCAAGTTGCGCCTTGTCACCATCGGCGGTTCCGCTGCGCCGCGCGCGATGATCGAACGCCTAATGAAGGCAAATGTCCGCGTGTCGCACGCATGGGGCATGACCGAAACGTCACCGATCGGCACAATGGGCGCACCCACGCCGAATTGGGACGAGTTGACGCTTGATGAGCAGATAGACGTTGTTTGTAAACAGGGCCGAACGCCATTTGGTGTCGAACTGCGTGTCATTGACAAGGACGGCAATGTTGCCCCGCGGGATGGCGTGACATCTGGCGCGCTTCAGATACGCGGACCTTGGGTCATCAAGCGTTATTTCAAGGCTGACGCTGATACTGTCGACGCCGACCAGTGGTTTGATACCGGCGATGTTTCCGTACTGCATCCCGATGGCACGATGCAGATCACCGACCGCGTCAAGGATGTTATCAAATCGGGCGGTGAATGGATTAGCTCGGTTGAGCTGGAAAACATCGCCGTTGGCTGCCCCGGAATTGCGGAGGCCGGTGCGATTGGCATTCCGCACCCAAAATGGGATGAACGCCCTGTGCTAATTGCCGTAAAGAAACCCGGCGCTGAGGTTGATGAAGACATGGTGAAAGCATATCTCGCCGAACGGATCGTGAAATGGTGGATGCCCGATAGGGTTCTGTTCGTGGACGAGCTACCACATACCGGCACGGGCAAGATTCAGAAGGTTGCGCTGCGCCAGCAGTTCAAGGATTTTGTTCTGGAAGATTGACCCCCAAAAGTTCGGCGCAGCCGAGCAAATGAGATTTTCAAAACAGGCTCAGCTGCCCATTCATATTTGGCGGCACGAATAGGTCGGTTCTGACATTCCATTTGGAGCCGTCCAAGCCATGTTTCTTTCGCGCGATTTGCATACGGGTGCGTATCAGCTCGGCCCAAGGACCATGGCCCTTCATCCTTGAGAAAAATTCGGCATCATTGTCTTTGCCGCCGCGCATATCGCGAATGATATTCATGACCTTCGCCGCGCGGTCGGGGAAATGGACATCAAGCCAGTCGCGGAACAAGGGCGCGACTTCATGCGGAAGGCGAATGGGTATCGAACTGATGCTGGTCGCACCATGTTCTGCTGCTGCGGCGGCGATAGCCTCAATCTCATAATCTGTTACCGCCGGGATAATCGGTGCGATATTCACATGCACATAGATACCCGCGTCTGAAAGCTTGCGTACCGCCGCAAGTCTGGTCATCGGCGATGATGCCCTGGGTTCCAAGGTCCGCGCGAGTTTTGCATCGAGCGAAGTTACCGATATTGCAACACCCGTCAGTTGCTTTGATGCCAGTTGGCTTAAAAGGTCGATATCATCAATTACGCGCGCGGATTTCGTTGTGATGACAATCGGGTGTGATGTTTCGACCATCAGCGCCAAGATCGATCGTGTGATGCGATAGGTGCGCTCAATCGGCTGATATGGGTCCGTATTGGTTCCGATCGCGATAGGCGCTGGCCGATATCCCAGCTTGGCTATCGTTTTTCGCAAGATGTCCGCTGCGTTTGGCTTGGCGAAAAGACGGCTTTCGAAATCCAGCCCCGGCGACAGGTCATGATAGGCGTGCGTTGGGCGTGCAAAACAATAGACGCAGCCATGCTCGCACCCGCGATATGCATTTACCGACCGGTCAAAAGGGACGTCCGGAGAATTGTTGAATGAAAGAATGGATTTGGCGAACTCTTCGGTCACCGTCGTCTTAAGCGCTGGCTTTCCGCCATCTAACGCTTCGCGCGCGTCCAGCCAGTCGCCGTCGGCAACACGGTTATTGAGGTTAAATCGGGTTGGCACCGCGTTTGTGGGCGCCCCGCGTCCCTTTGTAATATTGCGTTCGACGACATTCTCCATAGGCAAATGATGCCACAAGAATGAGAACATATAAAGAACAAATATGCGTTCAGCGCGATAGCGCCATGAACGGCA
>CALDKP010000068.1 GCA_937898535.1 uncultured Sphingomonadales bacterium
AGGAACATCGCGTCGCCGCGTTCGGTGCGCGCGGTGGCGGCTGACGCGAAGATCGCGGTTGAGACGCCCTGGAACGCGGTGACGCGGTAGTCGTGCCACAGCTGGTCCCAGCCATAGTCGCGGACGCCGTAGCGGCGCAGTTCTTCGAGGTAGAGGGTGAGCAGGTCGCGTTCGTGGCGGCGGCGTTCGTCGCGGGTGATGCCGGCGCCGAGGAAGTAGGAGATGTCGAGCATCCCTGCGGTTACCGACACTGACTGCCAGTCGAGCACGGCCAGTGGCACGGTGCCGCCGCGCGCATCGAACAGCATGTTGTCGAGCCGGAAATCGACATGGCCGAGCGTCAGCGGCGCATAGTCACGGCCGAGGAACGCCAGCGCGTTGGCGGCATAGCGGTCGGCGACGGCCATGAATTCTGGTTCGAGGATGCCGTCATAGCGGCGGTGGAATTCGGCGAAATTCGTCATGGCGACATGTCTCCTGGGCAAGTGCCCTGAATTTCAGCTCTTGCGGCTGACAGGCCCCTGTCAACCGGGGCTGGAAACGACACCGTGAACGGTGGCGCTTTCGCCGGAACCTTGACGCCCGACTCCCGCAAAGTTGTCGACTACTCCAGCGCGACTGCGGCGGCGAAGATCGATCTGCGCGAAGGCCGGCTGGTGCAACTCTTGCCCGAATGGCGCCCCATCAGCGGCATTGCCGAAGGCGGTTCATTGTACGCAGGCGACTTGCCCCGCAATGATCCACGGTGCAGCCCAATCTTCGGGAACTGGGATGGCTTGCCGCCCATATTGGCCTTTGCGGGCGGCGATGACATATTGGTCACCGATTCCAGAGCGTTAAAAGCCAAGGTGCCATCTGTTGATCTCACCGAGCTTGCCGGCATGATGCACGATTGGCCTATTTTCAGCTTCAGCGAGTCACGCAAGGCACAGGCCGCGATGGCAGGCTTCGCGGCACGGGCTGTGGCGTAACGCATTTGCGTGGTCGGGTTGGCTGCGATATGAAGTTGCTATGAAAGGCGATGCTCCATGCCGGCAGTAAAAGCAGCCAACCCACGCGATGTTTTTGCATCGGATGATTGGCGTGCCATCACGACCTTGTCCCTATGGCGCGGCATCTGGCTCATCATCCATGCGTGGATGATCGTGGCGCTTGCGGCATTTGGCGGTGCTGCGGCGTGGAACTATCACTGGCTTGCCGGGATATTGATGACGCCGCTGGCACTGGCCGTGTTGGGCGGGCGGCAATTGGGGCTGTCCATCCTGATGCATGACGGCGCGCACGGTCTGCTCCACCCCAATCGCAAAACCAACAACTGGCTGGGGCAATGGCCATCAGGCGCTGCAACGGGTAGCGACCTGTTCGCCTATCGCACCTATCATCTGACGCACCATAAATTCACGCAGCAAGCCGAAGACCCGGACCTGTCCTTGTCCGCGCCGTTTCCCACCAGCCGCGACAGCCTGCGCCGCAAGTTCATCCGCGACCTGACCGGGCAAACTTTCTTCAAGCAAAGGCGCGCGCAATTTGCGGCGGCGTTGCGCGGTGTAGCCGCGATACTGCGCGGCGAAAGCGGCGCAGGTAAGGCGGACACGCATGCAGGCCGGGCATTCAACATGCAAAACAGAGCCGGAGTCGGCGCGCCAATCGCCAATGTGGAAGGCGCCAAGACGACTGCGCGCACCGTGGGCCGGTTCCTGATTGTGCAGGCGATATTGCTCGCGATGTCGTTGACGATTTGGGGATGGACGCCATTTTTGCTGTGGCTGGCCGCGCTCGCGACGACATTTCAATTATTCCTGCGCATCCGCAACATCGCCGAGCACGCCTGCACGCCGACGGGCAGCGGCGACCCATTCACACATGCACGCACGACCTATGCCGGTGCCGTGGCGCGCATGACGGTTGCGCCATATTGGGTAAACTATCACAGCGAACATCATCTGTTCATGGGTGTGCCGTGCTATAAATTACGCGACACCCACCAGCTGCTAGGCAATGGCGGCTATTATCCGCGCATGACCATCTCGCCGAATTATCGCGATGTTTTGCGGCAGGCGGTCAACCAGCCTAGAGCCACCCAGCCCGCTTGAACCGAATGAAGAGGGTGACACAAATGGTCACCATCACCCCTACGATCAGGAAATATCCATATTTCCACTCAAGCTCAGGCATATGTTCGAAATTCATGCCGTAAATGCCGGCAATCGCAGTCGGCACGGCCAATATTGCGGCCCATGCAGCCAATTGGCGGGTAATCGCCCCCTGCCTTTGTTGCTCCAGCAATCCGCTCGTTTCAATCACGGACGTGAGCGTGACGCGTAACCCTTCAACGCGGTAGACAATACGGCGCACATGGTCGAGCAAGTCGCGCATATAGGGATAAATGTTCGCATCGATCTGCGGCAGCTCAAGGTTGATAAAGCGGCTCGTCAAATCCTCGGTCGGGCCCAATATCCGTTGCAGCCGGAACAGTTCGCGCCGGAGCATGAAGATGCGACTGGTTTCGGCCGAGCTCAGGAAGTTGTCGATTGCGCGCTCTTCCATGACGAGCACTTTTTCTTCCATGATATCGACAAGGTCACCATAGCCGTCGACGATGAAATCAAGGATCGCGTGCAGCACATAATCTGCACCTTGCTTCAGCAGCCACGGCGTCGCTTCAAGCTGATCCCGAATGGGGCTGTGCGAACGTTCTGAACCATGGCGCACCGTGATGATGAATTGGCGACCCATGAAAATGGCCGTGTTGCCATAAACAATTCTGTCGCCCTCCAATTTGGGCGTGCGGATCACCAGAAACAGGTGATCGCCGTAAACTTCGACCTTGGGCAAGTGCTTCGGATCAAGCGCGTCTTCCACCGCAAGCGGATGAAGGCCAAAATGGTCTTGAACGCGCTTAAGCGCGCCATCGTCGGGTTCATGCAACCCAATCCAGATGAAATCTTTTGGCTGGGTGATATGCGGAATTGGTTTGCTAAGGTCGATTTCCTGCGCGACCTTGCCATCATGGTAAAGCCGGGCCGCAACCGTGGTCATGCAAGCGCTTCCGCAATCAACTGGCGGCTGTTCGCAATCCCGTAGAGCGCAATGAAGCTGCCCATGCGCGGACCAGCGCTTGAACCCAACAGCGTTTCATATAGCGCCTTGAACCAATCACGCAGATTTTCAAAACCGCCCTCTTTGCCGATTTCATACACGATATTTTGTATGTCCTCGGCAGTCGCGTCCGCAGGCAGTTCCGCCAAACGTGCATCGAGCGTTTGCAACGCAGCAACCTCAACGCCCTCCGGCTTGCGCTTTTGCAAGGTCGGCGCAACAAAGTCGCGATTATACGCAAGCGCGATGGGAATAAGCTCCGCCAGTTCAGGCGCATTTTCT
>CALDKP010000069.1 GCA_937898535.1 uncultured Sphingomonadales bacterium
CGTGTGCTCTTCCGATCTGCCTTGCAGAAGTCCCGCAAGTTTTTCGGCACCGCCCGCAATGTGGAGGAAGGCGGATCGCTCACCATTCTCGCCACCGCCTTGGTGGAAACCGAAAGCCGTCTCGATGATGTCGTTTTCGAAGAGTTCAAAGGCACCGGCAACATGGAGGTGAAACTCGATCGCGAACTCGCCGAGCGCCGCGTTTTTCCGGCCATCCACATTCCGCAATCCGGCACCCGCAACGACGACCGGCTCTATCACCCGGATGAATTCCTCCGGGTGGTGGACATCCGCAAGCAGCTCGCCGGGCTGCCGGGCGAAGGGGAAGGTTTCGAGCGACGCGGCGGCATCGACCGCATCGTCGTCCCCGAGCCGTGGACCCGGCCGGACGGCAGCGCCGCCCACGCCAGGCGGGCCGCCGGGTTCGTCGTGTGGTCCCAGGTGGAGGCCGGCCACCTCTGCCCGGTCTCGATGACGTACGCGGCCGCGCCCGCGCTCGCGACCGAGCCCGACGTGGCAGCGCTGAAGGCGCTGATCCGCAAGGGTACGCTCAACCAGTCGTTCGTGCCGGTTTGCTGCGGTTCGGCGTTCAAGAACAAGGGCGTCCAGCCGCTGCTCGACGCCGTTGTCGACTATCTGCCTTCGCCGCTCGACATCGAAGACGTCCAGGGCGTCAAGATGGACAGCGACGAGAAGGACAGCCGTCCGCCTACGGACGAAGCGCCTTTCTCGGCACTCGCCTTCAAGGTCATGAACGACCCGTTCGTCGGTTCGCTGACCTTCATCCGTATCTATTCGGGCACCCTGACCAAGGGCACCTATTTGAACTCGGTGAAGGACAAGAAGGAAAAAGTCGGCCGCATGCTCGAAATGCACGCCAATGAACGTAAGGACATTGACGAAGCATTTGCAGGCGACATCATCGCGCTTGCCGGTATGAAGGAAACGACCACCGGTGACACGCTGTGCGCCGAACGCTTCCCGATCGTTCTGGAACGTATGGAATTCCCTGAGCCGGTTATCGAACTGTCGGTGGAACCCAAGACCAAGGCTGACCAGGAAAAGATGGGCATCGCGCTCAACCGCCTGTCGGCTGAAGATCCCTCGTTCCGCGTTTCGACCGATCACGAATCGGGCCAGACGATCATCAAGGGGATGGGCGAGCTTCACCTCGACATCATCGTCGATCGTATGCGTCGCGAATTCAAGGTTGAGGCCAATGTTGGCGCGCCGCAGGTGGCTTACCGCGAATATCTCGCCCGTGCGGTCGACATCGACTACACCCACAAGAAACAGTCGGGTGGTTCGGGTCAGTTCGGTCGCATCAAGTTCAAGGTCACTCCCGGCGAGCGTGGTGCAGGCATCACCTTCACCGATGCGGTCAAGGGCGGTAACATTCCGAAGGAATATATCCCCTCGGTTGAAAAGGGCATGCGCGAAACCGCCGAAAGCGGCTCGCTCATCGGCTTCCCGATCATCGACTTTGATATCGAACTGTATGACGGCGCCTATCACGATGTCGACTCGTCGGCTCTGGCGTTTGAAATTGCTGGTCGTGCCGGTATGCGCGAAGCCGCGCAGAAGGCAGGTATCAAGCTGCTCGAACCGATCATGAAGGTCGAAGTTGTTTCGCCTGAGGAATATCTGGGCGATGTGATCGGCGACATGAACTCACGTCGTGGTCAAATTCAAGGCACTGACAGCCGCGGTAATGCGCAGGTTGTTGAGTCCATGGTGCCTTTGGCCAACATGTTCGGCTATGTGAACCAGCTCCGCTCGTTCACACAAGGACGTGCCAACTATTCGATGTTCTTCAATCATTATGATGAAGTTCCGTCGAACGTTGCAGCGGAAATCAAGGAGAAGCTTGCCTGATAGGCAAAAGCCGATTAATGGCGGCGCCTGATTCAGCAGGCGTCGTCCCACCTGATCAAAATATTACCTAATCGAAAGAAGGTTTGAGAAAATGGCAAAAGCTAAATTTGAGCGGACGAAACCGCATTGCAACATTGGTACCATCGGTCACGTTGACCACGGCAAGACCACGCTGACTGCAGCAATCACGAAGATCATGGCTGAAACTTACGGCGGTACCGCTGTTGATTTCGCTAACATCGATAAGGCTCCAGAAGAGCGCGAGCGCGGCATCACCATTTCGACGGCACACGTTGAATATGAAACTGCTGGTCGTCACTACGCACACGTCGACTGCCCAGGCCACGCTGACTATGTTAAGAACATGATCACCGGTGCTGCTCAGATGGACGGCGCTATCCTCGTTGTGAACGCTGCTGACGGCCCGATGCCACAGACTCGCGAGCACATCCTGCTTGCCCGTCAGGTCGGCGTTCCTGCACTTGTTGTTTACATGAACAAGGTTGACCAGGTTGACGACGAAGAAATTCTCGAACTGGTTGAAATGGAAATCCGTGAGCTTCTTTCGAAGTATGATTTCCCAGGCGACGATATTCCAATCGTTCGTGGTTCGGCACTTGCTGCACTCGAAGGCCGTGACGACAACATCGGTAAGGAATCTGTCCTTGCACTGATGGCTGCTGTTGACGAAGCTATTCCTCAGCCAGAGCGTCCAATCGACAAGCCATTCCTGATGCCAGTTGAAGACGTGTTCTCGATCTCGGGTCGTGGTACGGTTGTTACCGGCCGCGTTGAAACCGGAATCGTCAAGGTTGGCGAAGAAGTTGAAATCGTTGGTATCAAGGACACCAAGAAGACGACCGTTACCGGCGTTGAAATGTTCCGCAAGTTGCTCGACGAAGGTCGTGCAGGCGACAACATCGGTGCGCTTGTTCGTGGCGTAGGCCGTGAAGAAGTTGAGCGTGGTCAGGTTCTCTGCAAGCCAGGTTCGGTTACGCCGCACACTGAGTTCTCGGCAGAAATCTATGTTCTTTCGAAGGACGAAGGCGGCCGTCACACGCCATTCTTCGCAAACTACCGTCCACAGTTCTACTTCCGTACAACTGACGTGACCGGCGAAGTGATCCTTCCAGAAGGCACTGAAATGGTTATGCCAGGCGACAACGTAACCATCGCGGTTAAGTTGATTGCTCCAATCGCTATGGACCCAGGTCTTCGCTTCGCAATTCGCGAAGGCGGACGCACCGTCGGTTCTGGGGTTGTCAGCACCATCACGAAGTAATATAGGCCGCGCATCCCGCCCGACTCTTTGATTCGGGCGGGGCGGTTTTTAGAATTTCAAAACAGTTGTTCCGGCTTCGAAAGCGTAAGTCGGAATGGCTGTTTTTCGGCTCTTTGATATTGATAGAATTTGGAAATTGGTGAACCCATGGAAACGCAGAATATTCGCATCCGTCTGAAAGCATTTGACCATCGCGTCCTCGATCAGGCGACTGGCGATATCGCAGACACCGCACGCCGCACTGGCGCGCTTATCCGTGGTCCAATTCCACTTCCTACCCGTATCGAAAAGTTCACAGTGAACCGCGGGCCGCACGTTGACAAAAAGTCACGCGAGCAGTTCGAAGTTCGTACCTATAAAAGGTTGCTCGACATTGTGCAGCCCACGCCACAGACCGTAGACGCGCTTATGAAGCTCGATCTTGCTGCCGGTGTGAATGTCGAAATCAAATTGGCGTAAGCCGATATCTCTACGCAAGTAGAGTGAGACAATAGGAATACCGCCGAGTTTACTCGGGCTGCGTTCCCCGTCTTACCAGATTGCTCATTAAGATGAGCCACTGGTGCCTAGCCCGGACGGGGCAATGCTTAAAAATTCAGGGCTGGATTTAGGCGTCACGCCCTCCTGGCAATCCTGCCAGCCGGGCCTCTGACATAAGTTGGAGTATGGATCATGCGCACTGGCGTGATCGCGAAAAAGATGGGTATGATGCGCCTCTTCAATGAAGATGGCCGTCACGTACCTGTGACCGTTTTGGCGCTGGAAGGCTGCCAAGTGGTCGGAGCCCGCAATGCAGAGAAGGATGGCTATTTTGCTGTTCGTCTCGGTGCCGGCGCCCGTAAAGCGAAAAATGTAAACAAACCACAACGCGGCGAGTTCGCTAAAGCACAGGTCGAGCCAAAAGCGCGCGTTGCTGAATTCCGCGTTGATAATGCCGACGGCTTGCTGCCTGTCGGCGCTTCTCTTTCCGCAGACCATTTTGTTGACGGCCAGCTCGTCGACATCACTGGCCACACGCAGGGTAAAGGCTTTGCCGGCGCCATGAAGCGTTGGGGCTTCGGTGGTATGCGCGCATCGCACGGTGTGTCCATCACCCACCGTGCCCATGGTTCGACTGGCCAACGCCAGGATCCAGGCAAGGTGTTCAAGAACAAGAAGATGGCCGGCCACATGGGTGACCGTCAGCGCACACAACAAAATCTTGAAATCGTCCGCACCGATGTTGCGCGCGGTCTCATCTTCGTAAAGGGTTCCGTACCTGGCGCGAAGAACGGTTGGTTGCTTGTTCGCGATGCCGTCAAGGTTCCTACACCTGAAGCTGCTCCGTTCCCCGGCGCGTTGAAGAATGACAATGAAGCCCCAGTGGTCGAAGACGTCATCATCAACACCGAAGTTGAAGTAGCAGATACCCCCGCTGTCGAAGCTGAAGCGCCTGCCGCTGAAGCTGCGCCCGCTGTCGAAGCACCTGCTGCTGACGCCGGCGAAGAAAAGAAGGAGGGCTAAGCCATGAAGCTCAAGGTTCAAACCCTCGACGCCAAGGCAAAGGGCGACATCGATCTGAATGACGACGTATTTGGCATTGAGCCACGCGCCGACATTCTGCACCGTGTTGTTACCTGGCAGCGTGAAAAGGCCCGCGGTACGGCTCGTCCGACCCGTGAGCGTTCAGACGTTGCACGCACCGGCAAGAAATTCGGCAACCAAAAGGGTGGCGGTACTGCCCGTCACGGTGACCGCGCTGCTCCGATCTTCATCGGTGGTGGTAAGGCCCATGGTGCCCGTTTGCGTGACTTTAACCCATCGTTGAACAAGAAGATCCGCTCATTGGGTCTGAAGATGGCGCTTTCGAGCAAAGCTAAGGCTGGTTCGCTTATCGTTCTTGAAGATCTTGATCTGGCTGCTGCAAAGACTGCGGCGCTTAAGGGTCAGGTTGGCAAGCTCGGTTTCGGCAAGACGACGCTGGTTATCGACGGCGACACCGTCAACGACAATTTCCGTATGGCTTCGGCTAACCTGGTCGGCATCAACGTGATGCCTGCTGTTGGCGCCAATGTTTATGACATTCTGAAGCATGACACGCTGGTCTTGACCCGCGCTGCGGTCGAGAAACTGGAGGCCCGTTTCAATGGCTAAGGATAAAGCAATCGACGTGCGTCATTATGACGTGATCGTTGCACCGCACATCACCGAAAAGGCGACCCTGTTGTCGGAGCACAACGCTGTTGTGTTCAAAGTCACGGGTAGCTCGACCAAGCCACAGATCAAGGCAGCTGTTGAAGCCCTGTTCGACGTCAAGGTCCTGAACGTGAATACGCTCGTGCAAAAGGGCAAAACCAAGCGCTGGAAGGGCAAGCCTTACACGCGTTCGGATGTCAAAAAAGCAATCGTCACTTTGGCCGAAGGCCAGAGCATTGACGTGACCACCGGTATTTAAGGGCAGGATAATGGCACTCAAAAGCTACAAACCAACTAGCCCCGCCCGTCGCGGCCTTGTGCTGGTTGACCGGTCGAGCCTCTACAAAGGCGGTCCTGTAAAGGGACTGACCGAAGGTAAGAGCAAGACCGGCGGCCGTAACAACAAGGGTCACGTGACTTCGCGCGGTATCGGCGGCGGTCACAAGCAAAAATATCGTCTGATCGACTTTAAGCGTCGTAAATGGGATATGCCTGCAACCGTTGAGCGTCTGGAATATGACCCCAACCGTTCGGCCTTCATCGCACTTGTAAAGTACGAAGATGGTGAACTGGCCTACATCCTTGCACCACAGCGTCTTGCCGTAGGCGACGTTGTTGTTGCCGGCGAAAAGACCGACGTTAAGCCAGGCAACGCCATGTTGCTGAGCCAGATGCCGGTTGGTACGATTTGCCACAACATCGAAATGAAGCCCGGTAAGGGTGGTCAGATCGCACGTTCAGCAGGCACCTATGTGCAGCTGGTCGGTCGTGACGGTGGCCGCGTTATCGTTCGCCTGAACTCGGGTGAGCAGCGCTACATTCTCGGCACGTGCATGGGTACAGTTGGCGCGGTTTCGAACCCTGACAACTCGAACACGACCCTTGCCAAAGCAGGCCGCAATCGCTGGCGCGGCATTCGCCCGCTGACGCGTGGTGTTGCTAAGAACCCTGTCGATCACCCGCATGGTGGTGGTGAAGGTCGTACATCAGGTGGCCGTCATCCGGTTACACCTTGGGGTAAGCCAACAAAGGGTGCTCGTACCCGCAGCAACAAGTCGACCGACCGGATGATCATCCGTTCGCGGCATGCTAAGAAGAAGAGGTAACTCATGTCTCGTTCCGTCTGGAAAGGTCCGTTTGTTGACCTCTATCTGCTGAAAAAAGCAGAAACCGCTCAGGAAGCATCGAAGGCTGCGCCGATCAAGACTTGGTCGCGTCGTTCGACAATCCTGCCTCAGTTCGTTGGCCTGACGTTCAGCGTCTATAATGGCCACAAGTTCATTCCCGTTTCGGTGAATGAAGACATGGTTGGCCACAAGCTGGGTGAGTTCGCTCCTACGCGTACCTATCACGGCCACGGCGCAGACAAGAAGGGCAAACGCTAATGGGCAAGGCATCCGCACCCCGTCGCGTCGCCGACAATGAAGCTCTGGCAGTGGGCACAACCATTCGTGGTTCGGCCCAGAAGCTTGGCCTCGTTGCCGCGCTGATCCGTGGCAAGAAAGCCGAAGACGCGCTCAACATTCTGAAATTCTCCACAAAGGGAATGGCAGAAGACGTGCGCAAGGTTCTGGCATCCGCCATCGCCAACGCCGAAAACAACCACAACCTTGACGTCGACAGCCTTGTCGTTGCCGAGGCAAGCGTTGGCAAGGCGCTGACCATGAAGCGTTTCATGGCACGTGGCCGCGGCAAATCGAGCCGGATCATCAAACCATTCAGCCGTCTGCGCATCGTTGTGCGTGAACAGCAAGAAGAGGCATAAGTCATGGGTCAGAAATCAAATCCAATCGGGCTTCGCCTGCAGATCAACCGGACTTGGGATAGCCGTTGGTACGCCGAAGGTGCGGAATATGGCCGCATGCTTCTGGAAGATATCAAGATCCGCAAGTTCATCTTTGAAACACTGCCACAAGCAGCGATTTCAAAGGTCGTCATCGAGCGTCCTGCCAAGAATTGCCGCGTTTCAATCTACGCAGCACGTCCTGGCGTGATCATCGGCAAGAAGGGTGCGGACATTGAGAAGCTGAAAAAGCAGATCAATAAGTTCACCACCGCTGAAGTGTCGTTGAACATCGTTGAAATCCGCAAGCCGGAAGTCGACGCGAAGCTCGTAGCGCAGGGTATTGCTGACCAGCTTATCCGTCGTATCGCATTCCGTCGTGCCATGAAGCGCGCGATGCAATCGGCGATGCGTCTGGGTGCAGAAGGTATCAAGATTACCTGCGGTGGCCGTTTGGGCGGCGCAGAAATCGCACGCGTTGAATCGTACCGTGAAGGCCGCGTGCCTGCGCATACGCTTCGTGCCAACATTGACTATGCCGAAGCCGAAGCACTGACTGCTTATGGCATCATCGGCATTAAATGCTGGATCTTCAAAGGCGAAATCTTGGGTCACGACCCAATGGCAACTGACCGACTGATGATGGAAGCACAGACTTCCGGCGTCCGTCCGCAGTCTGACCGCCGCTAAAGGTTAGGAACTAGACATGTTGCAACCAAAGAAAACAAAGTTCCGCAAGCAGTTCAAGGGACGCATTAAGGGCGAAGCCAAGGGCGGGTCTGACCTGAACTTCGGTTCATACGGCCTGAAGGCGCTTGAACCAGAGCGGATTACCGCACGTCAGATCGAAGCGGCTCGCCGCGCGATTACGCGTCACATCCGCCGTCAGGGCCGTTTGTGGATCCGTATCTTCCCGGATGTGCCGGTCACGAAAAAGCCTGCCGAAGTTCGTCAGGGTAAGGGCAAGGGTTCGGTCGAATATTGGGCAGCCAAGGTTAAGCCTGGCCGTATCATGTTTGAACTCGACGGTGTTCCTGGTCCAATCGCAGCTGTCGCATTTCAGCGTGCAGCCATGAAACTGCCAATCAAGACCAAGGTCGTGGCGCGTCTCGGCGACACCTCGCATCTGGGAGCATCATAAGATGAGCAAAACCGAAGATCTCCGCGTCAAGAGCGACGATCAGCTTGCTGTTCAGCTCGGCGAATTGAAGCGCGAAGCGTTTAACCTGCGTTTCCAATCGGCCACTGGCCAGATGGAAAAGCCGGCACGTGTGCGTGAAGTGCGTCGTGACATCGCCCGCATCAAAACCCTGCAGGGTGAGCGCCAGCGCGCCGCCGGCGACAAGCCGGAATCGGTCAGGGAAAGCCGGCGATCCGACGGACTGGAGACGGTTTCACATTGGCAAAGCAACAGGCAGACCATCACAGACAGGATCATGGATTTCATTCCTCCTCCCTGGGGCCTTCCCCCCGCCGGAGCAAGCCCCGGTTTCTCCGGCCGGCAATAATTTTCCCCTTCGCGTGTCATCCCTGAAGTGCGATGATTCGTTTCTCGCATGAATACGCCATCCCCTTTATCCCCTCAACCACCCATGAGCCAGACCCTCGCCGCCCCCCTGCCCGACGCCGCGACCCGTGAATTCCCGCCGTTCAGCCTGGAGCGGCTCCTGCGCACCGTCTTCACCCCCACCGAAGGCCGGAAAGTTTGTATCCTGATCGATCTTCCGGACCTCTCCGTCATGAAGGATTTCTCCTTCCTCGGGCAACCCGAATTCGCCATCCAGGGCCGCGCCTACGAACACTTCTATCAAGGCCTGCACCGCGATGGTGTCATGGCCAGCCTGGGCATGACCGGCGGGATATTCTCGTTCGGGGGCACGCTGAGGGAAACCAATCTCACCGATCCGGTGACGGGCGAGGACCATGATATCGACTACGCGATG
>CALDKP010000070.1 GCA_937898535.1 uncultured Sphingomonadales bacterium
ATCTACACAGGCGAAGACACTCTTTCCCTACACGACGCTCTTCCGATCTAATTGCCGCTGTTGCCCGCACTTTCGGCGCAATGCCGGCCCGAACAGGTGCAGCAAATATTGCACCGCAAGAAGCAAGCTGGAGCACGGCAAGCGGGAATTTCGATATCCCGCACAAGGGCGAAGCCAATCAGCTGGGATGGCTTCGGGTTTGGACCACAACGGGTGACAGCGACCTGAAGCTAACGCAGTCGATGGATCTCTTGGCCCGCGTCGCAACCCTTCGCCTTACCGATGAATTGCGGGAAAAGCTTGGCGCGACATATGGCGTGCGGGCAGGATCCGACATGTCGGATGTTTATCGCAACCGTGGTGCATTTACGATTTCGACATCAGGCGATCCCAAAGACCTCGCCGCCATCGAAAGTGCGGTTGATCAGGTCATCAAGGAAATCGTGAAAGCGCCCGTTGATGGCGACCTTTTTGAACGCGCACGCAAACCTGTGCTCGAAAGTTACGCCGACTGGAAAAAGCGCAACCCGACATGGCTGGGTGTTGCGGCAGAAGCGCAAACCAATCCGGACAGGCTGAACCGGTTCCGGCAGAACGAAAAAACGTTCAATGCCATTACTGCACAGGATTTATGGGCACTGGCCAAGCTGTATCTCGGTAAGCCCGCACAGTTCACATTCCGCGCGTTACCTGACGCGGCAATGGCCAAACCCATCATGGCGCCCTCCAATCCGTAAAAGCGCCGCAACGTCCAAGACACGGTAAAAACGACACTCGCGATGCCCTGACAATGGAATGGGGTGACGCGTTTAAAATCCCGTTAGGCGCGAGCTTACCCTTGAATCGCGCGACATGCCTTCTATAGGAAAGGCGAACAACCAAGCAGATAGGGCCCACATGAAAACCCGTATTTTTGTCACCCTGAAGAACGGTGTGCTCGATCCGCAAGGGAAAGCCATTCACCACGCGATCGAAGGCCTTGGGTTTTCGGGCGTTCATGATGTGCGGGCGGGCCGCCTGATTGAGATCGAGCATGAGCCTGGTCTGTCCAAGGCTGATCTGGAATCAATGTGCACGAAATTGTTGGCCAATATGGTCATTGAGAATTTCGAAATCGAGCAAGCATGATGCGCGCTGCCGTCATTCAATTTCCCGGATCGAATTGCGACCGTGACATGGCGGTTGCCATTCGTGACATTACCGGCGCGGATACAAGCCTCGTATGGCACCGCGAGAGTGCGCTGCCGACGGGACTAGACCTCATCGCAATCCCTGGCGGTTTTTCCTATGGGGATTATCTGCGTTCAGGCGCAATGGCGGCGCGTTCGCCCGTGATGCAGGCGGTCATTGCCGCTGCGGGTCGCGGCGTTCCTGTTCTTGGCGTGTGCAATGGTTTCCAGATCTTGACCGAAGCAGGACTGCTTCCCGGTGCATTGATGCGCAACGCTGGAATCCGTTTCGTATGCCGCACTGTCGGTCTGACAGTCGAAAACAGTCAATCGATGTTTACCAGCGGATATTCAGCCGGTGAAAAAATCCACATTCCGGTGGCCCATCATGACGGCAATTTCTTTGCCGATGATGCGACGCTTGATCGCTTGGAAGGCGAAGGCCGCGTTGCGTTTCGCTATGCCGAATCCGTCAATGGTTCAGCACGCAACATTGCCGGTGTGTTAAATGATGCCGGAAATGTTCTCGGTATGATGCCACATCCCGAACGGATGATTGAGGCCATGCAGGGTGGTTCAGACGGCCGTAGGTTGTTTGAAGGGCTGATCCGCGAAATCGCCTGATATGTCGGTTTTTGCGTTAGATTTTTTTGGCGCGCGGAAACATAATCCGACCCAAAATTAGGATTATCGTCGGCCAAAACATAGTATTGTAAAGGTCATGCATGGCGGCGTCGATTGTCGCCTCTCCCGGCGACTGACCTTGCAGATCAGCATATTCGTTGAACAATTCGGTGACGAGCACGATCAACCAGCACCAAACACTGTCGGGCCTGCGGCGCAAAATCATTGCTGAACCAAATAATATCAACAATGAACCGTGGATATGCATGGCGTCGTTGGTCAGTCCCACCGCCTCAACCAAGCGCATTTTATAGCCGATCCAATATTCGGCTAACTGCTGCAAATAACCCTGCATGACGTCCTAAACTTTGGTTTTGAAGGGCGAGAAATTCGTGCCCTCGTCGAAAATATCGACGCCCTCTTTGCGCTTTAACCAGCCTACCACGACATATGTTACGGGTGTCAGCACAACTTCCCAGCCCACTTTCAGCAGCCAGTTGGTAATCATAACGCTGATCACCTGCTCTTGGCTCCATAGGCCCCAAAAGGCGAGTGGGTAAAATATGATGCTATCGACACCCTGCCCCACGAAGGTCGATCCAATCGTACGCGACCACAGATGCTTGCCACCTGTCCATATTTTCATGCGCGCCATAACATAGCTGTTCACAAACTCGCCAGCCCAAAAAGCGGTGATAGACGCAATCACTATCCGCCATACTTGTCCGAAAACGCTTTCATAGGCGGCTTGCCCTTCCCAACCTGGCGCTGGTGGCAAAGCGACAACAACCCAGCTCATGAACGCCATAAACAACAGGGCAGCGAAGCCAGCCCATATGACGCGCCTTGCGCGGGCATAACCATAAACTTCGGTCAGGACGTCGCCGATGACGTAGCCAAGCGGGAAAAATAAGATCCCCGCCCCGAATATCCATTGCTCCCCGCTTATGGTCACCGCAGCCGGCTTTGCCGCGCCAATGATGTTGGACAGCAGCAAAATGGCCACGAATGCGGCCATGACGAAATCATAATAGCGGAACTGGCGTCCGGCGACGGCACTTGCGCTTTCGGTTACAACGGGAGCATCTTGCATAAAATGACATAAGCAGCTTTGCGTTCACAGGCAAAGCCGTTATTGCGCCTCTCAGCGCGCGCCCTTAGCTCAGCTGGATAGAGCGCGAGACTTCTAATCTTGAGGCCACAGGTTCGACTCCTGTAGGGCGCGCCAAAATTCGCTATATTTTACAAAATGGCCACAGCAACTTATCGCTAAATTCGATTCAGATAAGCACGCGATAAGCACCTCAGCACAACGATGATCGCAATCTAACAGGTCGGCAAAACGGTTTTTCAAATGCGGAATATTCAACCGAAAGCCATCAGGTTAACTTGCCTTTGTTCTTTATTCGTTCCAAATAATGCGTATGGCCCGAAAGAGATTCGCAATCATCACGTTTGACCACGAGACGGTGGAGAAACTAAGTTGGCAGGGTGAAGGCAATTCATTTGCGTGGATTGTCTGGCGGGGACTATCCGGCTGGACCTATCCCAAAGAACGCGGGATAATTAACATTACCATTATGGACCAGCTACCAGCAAAGGACCACCCGACATTCGACAAGCGGTAATGTTACGGCAGCAAGGCGTTTACAAATGCGACCAGTTAAGGCACCAATTAAACCAAGACGGTAAGGAGATAGAAATGCTATTAGAAGCGGCATTCTCGCTTATGCTGACCTGCCCAGGTACCTCGACAGGGATTGGCACAACTTCAACGGAAACTGCGATTATCGCCAACAGCGAAGGGGATCGCGTAAATGTTTCCGGATCGACTGGGGTATCTGCTTCAGTCAACGGTACGGTTGATGTCCGGATTATTGATGGCGTGGCTGAAGTTTTAGTTTCTGCAGTTTTGACCGGTGGAACGGGTGGTGCGAAATGGAGAAAGGTGAAAGACCTAACTATCACCGACAGCGAAATAACCGGAAAAATAAGCCTCGGGCTTTTATCGTCTTCTAATTTTAGAATTGATCGTCGGTCAGGTGTTTTTATGTCCAATGGCGGCTTTCGTGGCCAGTGCACCAAAATTGATGAGGCTAAGCGCGCATTTTGAAGTGGTAAAGGACACTGGATAGGGCTCGTCCGTCCAGTTCAATCCTGAGAAGCGCGGAAGGGTCTGCTGTGAAGATGTCCCGGTCCGGAATTTGCCACGCCCCGGGCTCTTCATACTATGCCCAAACGATGAACTTCGCACCTTACTCATCGCTGGATGCCTGTTTGTCGGCAGGTGCAAGATTGCCCAAAAGATAATGGGTATTATCGGCAAACCGCTTTGAGTGTGATCTCCCCAACAGTGTCGGGAGTAACTGCACTCTCCTTTTGCTCGTATGTGTCTAAAACTAAAGTATAATTTTTTCCGTTCGGATAATAGATGGTCGTTTGAAGTAAGGTTTGCGTTCTCTTTACACAGTCGTATCGATGCAGAACTTTTTTCTCTCGCGCCTCGTCAGTCTTATCGCGAGAGTGATCGTATTTTTCCCAAACCGTAACCTGGTTTCCGCAACGTCGGATTGCGTCACTGTCGTAATAGACAAAAACAAATTTTTTGCTTGTGGTCACGTACACCCAATTTGCGGCGTAAGCGGGGGCTATTGGCGTCAGTGAAAGGCACATCGCACCGAGAAGCTTGGAAGTTCCGATAGACTTTTTCATATAACCTCCCGTTATATTTAGACACCATATCATCGGGCCATGACGCGTCAACGAAGCCGAGTGGTATTTGTGCAACCATCAGTGACAAATGTTCTTACGACGGACAATAACACGGAAAATGAAATTGTCGTTCTCACCGACGACATTTCCTGCTGCGACGTACCCCTCAATTGCTCCCGCTTTTGTCTCACCGTCTTCCATGAGAAGACGATGCCAAACAAAAGGTAAACAAGGATTACCCCGTTCTTCCAGCCATTTTATTCGGTTATGAAGCGCTATCTTCATTTGCTCTGCTCCAGCGCCGTAATCCGAGCTTCCAGATCACATGTTTCGATAAGCGCCTTGTGAGCCGAAAGGAGGTTCAGAACACGCGCGCCCTCATCTGGGGTTATATCACCTTCGGAAACAGCATCCAGGACGCTGGCAGAGGCTTCTAAGGCATCCTTGAGGCCATTAACCTTAGGAAGCCTTATTGAGATTAGGCTGTCCTTCCGGGGTGGAGCCAGGCGATCTAAGCACATACGGAGAGCCGGTCCATCTCCATCTAAAGCCAAATCAATTGCTTTGCGTGTCAACGCTTCAGCTTCGCCTTCCAGCAGCGCTTCAATCGCGAGCGTCGTTTTGTTGCG
>CALDKP010000071.1 GCA_937898535.1 uncultured Sphingomonadales bacterium
ATCGCATTGGACTTTGTTGGTGCAGGCGGTCGATCACCATGTTCCGATGGTCGCTGACCTCATTGCGCCGTTCCGGTTCATTCCCAACTGGCGGATTGACGATGTCATGGTCAGCCTTGCCGCGGACCAAGGCGGGGTCGGTCCGCATTTCGACCAATATGATGTTTTCCTGATTCAGGGCCTCGGTCGCCGCCGTTGGCAGATTGGCCCGCATTGCAACGGCGATAGCCCGCTGGTGCCGCATGAAGACCTAAAGCTGCTCGCAGAATTTGAAGCGACCGAAGAATGGGTGCTTGAACCCGGCGACATCCTCTATGTCCCGCCGGGCATCGCGCATAATGGCGTTGCGGTGGGTGCGGATTGCATGACCTATTCGGTTGGTTTTCGTGCGCCGTCGCGCGCCGACCTGCTGGGGCATTTTGTCGATGATATGCTCGAGCAGATTCCCGAGGATGATTTGTACCGTGATCCGGATTTGTCGGCTCAGGCCAATCCGGGTGAGATCATGCCCGACGCCTTGGCGCGCTTGCACCGGATGACGCTGGATTCGCTTTCCGACCCGCGTGCCTTTGCCCGTTGGTTCGGCATGTTCAACAGCACGCCCAAATATGCCGAAATGGACTGGCAACCTGAAACACCCATTGCAGCGGACCACGTGCGACAATCTGTCGCCGATCAGGCCCTGCTTTCGCGCAATCCGGCGAGCCGGTTGGCATTTGTGGGCGATGGCGCGGATGCCGTGATGTTTTTCGTAGATGGCGCATGCTTTGACTGCGGCGCGGAGACAGCGGATCTGGCGCGGAAGCTGTGCGGGGAAGATGCCTTGGTCCTCGACACCGAACTTGCGTCAGCGGACGCGGCGATCGACCTGCTGACGCAGCTGTGCAACATGGGGTGCATCGCGTTCGAAGGCGAAGATTGATTTGCGCACGCGGCTGAGCATTTGCCAAAGGAAGGCGGGCTACGCGTCGGAAGCCGAAGCCATTGCCGCAATGACGGCGGCGACCATCACGCTGCGCCATTACCGCTGCGACCGATGTGGCCAATTTCATCTGACGAGCCGGACCAAGGGCAAACGCGTGCCGCGCCCGGTGGGCTAAGCGCCTGCGTCAGACCTCACGCCAGCTGCCGGGGGCAAGATCGTCCAGCGTCCAATCGCCAACGCCGTGGCGCACCAGCCGCAATGTCGGGTGGCCAACCGCGGCGGTCATGCGGCGCACTTGCCGGTTGCGGCCTTCGCGGATGACAAGTTGTATCCAGCTGTCGGGCACCGTCTGGCGGACGCGGATAGGCGGATCGCGCGGCCAAAGCTGCGGGTCGGCAATGCGCTCTGCCTCGGCAGGTAAGGTCATCCCGTCCTTCAACTGCACACCGCGCCGCAATTGGACGAGCGCATCATCGGAAACATCGCCCTCAACCTGAACGCGGTAGATTTTGGGCAGCTTGTACCGCGGATCGGAAATGCGGGCCTGCAACCGGCCGTCGTCGGTCAGGATCATCAGCCCTTCGCTGTCCATATCCAACCGGCCAGCGGGATAGACCCCCGGCACGTCGATAAAGTTGGACAAGGTCGGGCGCGGCGAACCGGCGGTTCCTTTGTCGGTAAATTGCGGCAAGACGCCATAAGGCTTGTTGAACAGAATGACGCGCGACATCCCCACCCCATAGCGAAGCCGCCAGAAAAGGGGAAATCATCTTATGGGTGCGTAGATTTATAACCAAACAGGTAAATATATATTGACATCGTAACGTTATTTGGTTAGTGTTGGGCATAGTCGAAAATTGCGATTCGCGGCGCTGCGGCGTTTTTGCGAAAATATCACGGGCTGGAGAGCGATCTTCGGCCCTTTTTCTTTGGGATCAGGAGGTTGGCGATGACGAAAGACAAAATAAGCGTGCCCGACACCCGTTTGAACGCGCGCACACGGCGCCTTTTCCTCAACCATCTGGCCGAAACCGCAAATGTGGCGGCGTCGGCCAGAGCTGCGGGTATTGCCAGCAGCAACGTCTATGCCGAACGGCGGCGGTCGGCGGGCTTTCGCGATGATTGGGCGCGGGCGCTTGGCGAAGGCTATGCGCGGCTGGAGACGGATTTGTTGGCCGAAGCCTTGTTGGCGGCCAATGGCAAAACGGCGGAGGCGACGTTGAAAGCGCGGGCGCAAAAGCATCGGCTGGCGATTGCGTTATTGAGCGCACATCGCGCTGCGGTGAAGGGCGCGCCGACTGCGGCCACGCCTGCGCCCGCCTCGGCGGATTTGCCGACGTTGAAAGCGCAATTGATATTGAAGTTAACCCAAATGCGCGAACGTGCGGAGCGGGCGCATGACGCAGCTTAATGCCCAGGCGCTGATGGCCATGCCCTATGAACAGATGGTCGCCTGCATCAAAAGTTGGAACCGCAACAAAATGGAGGAATCGCACAGTTGGCGGTTCTGGCGACGCAATGACCAGTTTGAACCGCAGGGCGATTGGCGCACATGGCTGGTGATGGCGGGGCGCGGCTATGGCAAAACGCGCATGGGTGCAGAATGGGTCAGCGCGCTTGCCGCCCAATATCCCGGCGCGCGCTTTGCGCTGGTTGGCGCGACGCTGAATGAGGCGCGGCAGGTGATGGTGGAGGGTGAAAGCGGCCTTTTGGCGCTTCCTTTTGCCGAACGCCCCGAATGGGAACCCAGCCTGCGCCGTTTGACATGGCGCAACGGCGCGACCGCCACCTTGTTTTCGGCAGCAGAGCCCGAAAGCCTGCGCGGACCGCAGCATGATTTTGCATGGGCCGATGAAATTGCGAAATGGCCCAACGGGATTAAGGCGTGGGACAATCTGATGCTTGGGTTGCGGCTTGGCCAACATCCCCGGATCATGGCGACGACTACCCCGCGTCCTGTGCCGTTGCTCCGGCGGCTGGTGCTGGAAAAGGGCGTTGCCATAACGCGCGGCCGCACGGCGGATAATGATATGCACCTGCCGCCCGAATATTTGGCGTCGGTGCGCGCGGCTTATGCCGGCACGCGCTGGGGCAGGCAGGAACTGGATGGTGAGCTGATCGAAGATGCGGCGGGGGCATTATGGTCCCGCGACCTGATTGAACGGCAACGCGTGTCTGCCGCGCCCGATTTGAAACGTATCGTCATTGGCGTTGATCCGCCCGTGTCGGAAAATGGTGATGCCTGCGGCATTGTCGCCGTCGGCATTGGCGAGGACAAGAAAGCCTATGTGCTCGCCGACCACAGCATAGCGGGCGCATCGCCCGAACGCTGGGCCCGCGCTGTCGCCGCAGCTGTCGATCTTTGGCAGGCGGACCGCGTGGTCGCCGAAGACAATCAGGGCGGCAATATGGTCGAAACCGTCTTGCGCGCCGCCGACCTTGCGATGCCGATCAAGCGGGTGCACGCCAGCCGAAGCAAGTCGGTACGCGCGGAGCCCATCGCCGCATTATACGAAGCGCGCCGTGTCTTTCACACGCACGCTTTTCCCGAAATGGAAGACCAGATGTGCGGGCTGGTTTCGGGCGGCGGATATGAAGGCCCCGGCCGATCCCCCGACCGCAGATCGGAAGAGCACACGTCTGAACTCCAGTCACTAGC
>CALDKP010000072.1 GCA_937898535.1 uncultured Sphingomonadales bacterium
GCCGGGCTGAATGGTCAACGCGTCCGTGACTTTCCAGCTTGCTTGGCCAAATAGGGCAGCGCTGGTGCTTTTGAGAAACTGCGTGTTTCGCGCGGTGAGGCCAGCCAGAACCGCAGGGTTGCTGGCAAGCGTGCCAGTCAAGTTCCAGCGGCTGGACGCTGCGCCTTGTTGTTCGAAGCCTTGCGTATCAATCCGTTGTTTGAAACCAAAAGCGCCGACGACGAAATCAACCTTGTCGCCTGCATAATTATAGCGGAATTCTTGGCTATACTGGTCTTGCTGCGATGGATTGTTCGACGCGGTGACGATGGGCAAGCCGGTAAAATCCCGGTCGTTCTCTGGCTTCCAATCCCAAAACCGCCATGCCGAAATCGCGGTCAATGTTCCAGGGCCGACATCCAATTTTGCCTTCAACGACGCCCCGCCGATGATGTTGCCGGCGTTCAACGGCGCATCTATGTCGGTTAGACGATCAAACGGGTTGCGTGAAATCACTCTGTAATTTTGCGCGGCTGCAAGTGCTTCATATTGGCGTGCCAACGGCCGTTGCGTCAGTCCCGTCCGGACAAACACGGTTCCGCAGCATTCGGGATTTTGACGGCTATAGTCGCCCGACAGCGTGATGCTCAGGTCATCATTCGGTTGAAACAACAATATGCCGCGCAGGCCTGTATTGTCCTGCGCGTTGATGTAGCGGTCGCTTGTCACGTTGATAATGGTGCCGCGGCGGCTGGTCGACGATAGCGCGATGCGCGCGGCGATGGTGTCGGATAATGGTCCAGATATAGCAGCTTTGGCTTGTTTGAAATTGAGGTTCCCCACCGTGACTTCGGCGCGGCCTTCAAAGTCGAAAGTCGGCTGGTTTGTGGTGATGTTGATGGCGCCTGCCGTCGTGTTTTTGCCGTATAGCGAACCCTGCGGCCCGCGCAGCACTTCGACCTGTTCGACATCAAGGAAATCGAACGTCGCGGCGGCGACGCGTGCATTGTACACATCGTCTACATAAATCCCCACGCCCTGTTCAAATCCGTCGCTGGTCAGGCCGAATGGCACGCCAAGGCCGCGAATGTTCACTGCCGTGTTGCGCGGGTTTGATGCGTACACCTGCAAGGTGGGGGCAAGCTGCTGAAGCTTCACGATGTTGAAATTGCCGGTGGACTCAATGCTGTCGCCGCGGATGACGGAGATCGCCAGTGGCACCTCTTGCGCGGTTTCTTGGCGGCGTCGCGCGGTGACAATGATGACATCACCCCGGCCGGGGTCCTCTTGCGCTTGTGCGTTGGAATTGAGTGGGGAACCTTGCGCTGCGGCAGATTCGGCGACTGCCGGAGTCGCCAAAGCGAGTATCGTTATGAGAGCCAATGAAGGCCCATGGGCATGAAATCGCATAGGTTTAACTTTCGCAAAAACAGATGCATCCGGCCGTCCGGTCTGCCTCTTAAATGAGGAGGGAGATTTAATGGGTGAAGCGCTTGCGCTCCGTAATGTCGACCTGAACGAGTTTGCCATCATGAACGGTCAATTGGATGGCGCCAAAACGCAGCCTGTTCAGTGCGTCGAGCACGGTACGCAGAGGTTCGGAAAGCGGTGCAGACATCGGCTGGCCGCTTATATCTTGATCGGTATCGGTCATTGGCACCCCTTATGGAACGAGCAAATTATGCCGCTTCGTCTTGCGCAGATGCCTAAACTCAACCAATTTAATTGACAATATGTTTTGAGGTGAGCATTTGCTTTCAGCGCCCAAAGGTTCTGTTTGTGCGCTATGCGGTTTTTAGGGGTTTATTCCGCCGCTTGTGCGAATGCTTCAGCGTCAACATTGTCACACAGATTGATGCCGTCCAACAGGTCAGCGGTCTTGTCGCGCACTTGAAGCATCAGCGCGCGGGTGCGGCAATTTTCTTCCTCGACGCAGTTTTTGCATGTTTCATGCGCATAACGGCTGGCACAGGGCACCAAGGCCAAAGAGCCGCGCATGATGCGGATGAGATCGCCATAGCTAATGTCGATGGGGGCAACGCCCAGCCAATAGCCGCCGTCCTTGCCGCGTTGCGATGCGACGAGCCCCGAACGTGTCAGTTCGGACAAAATCACGGTCAGGAATTTGGGCGGAATCTTTTGCGCGTCGGCAATATCGGCGAGCTGCACGGGCCCTTTGCCGAAATGGTCCGCAAGATGCTGCATGGCGCGGATAGCGTAGCGGGTTTTCTGGGACAGCATGCGTTGCTTCTGCGCCGGATGGCCTGTTTTTTCAACCCAGCAAGTAGACAAAGTGACAATAGTTTGAATTTCGTGCCGAAATTCTGGGCGATCTGCGTGCAAATGCAGTTGCATTGCATTAAACGTCGGCATAGCGTGCGCCAGTAATCAGGCTCAGGGGTGAGCTTACATAACAGGGGGTAATATGAAGCATTCAAAAACCGCGATTCTTTTATTGGCGACGTGCCTGACCGCGCCTGCCTTTGCGCAGGATGCATCACCGCCAGCTGCCGCTGAAACGGTTGATGATGGCGCCGCGATCATCGTCACGGGTTCACGCATTAAGCAGGATCCGGCCAAGAGTGCGCTGCCATTGCAGGTCATCAGCACCGATGATTTGACGCGCGAAGGCATTAACAGCCCTGAACAGCTCATCTCTTACCTGTCGACCAACGGCAATGGCGCGGACAACCTTGCGTCCAATGCGGACGTAACATCAGGTGCGCAGCGCGGCACCAACGGCCTGTCCGCAGCCAACTTGCGTGGTCAGGGTTCGGCATCGACATTGGTGTTGCTCAATGGACGCCGCGTCGCGGCACACGGCCTGACGGGTTCCGCTGTAGATGTGAACCAAATTCCGATGGCCGCGCTTGAGCGCGTGGAAGTCCTGAAAGACGGTGCGTCGGCCATTTACGGAACCGATGCAATCGGCGGTGTTATCAACTTCATCACCAAAACAAATTTCCAGGGCCTTGCGCTTAACGCCTTCACGGATATGGCCGAAGCAGGTGGCGGTGCTATTTATCGTCTGTCGGCGACGGGTGGTTATGGCGACCTGGACGAAGATGGTTTCAACATCTTGGCGACCGTTAGCAGAAGCGTCAGTAAAGCCCTGAACGGTTCGGACCGCAGCTTTGTTAACGGCAACCAGCCCAATCGCGGCCTTTCGGTCGACACGCGTGGAACGCCAATTGCTACAGCATTCGCCACAGGTTCAAATGCGCTCTTTGCCCCGACCGGTTCGCTTTTAAGCGGCGTTACTTTACTTGAGGCTGGCGCAACGGTTCCGGCCACGGGTGGCATCAACATCCTCGATCTTCCCGGCGGCGCAGGTTGCGCATCCATGGATGGCGGCATGGCATATGATGACCAATTGTGGGCAAATACCTCGGCACGCTTTGCCTGTGCGTGGGATACCGGCCGCGCAGCTGTTCTTCAGCAACCACTGAACACGCTGACTTATTATGGACGCGCAACAGCGAAACTTGGCGACCATCAATTTTACGCTGAAATTACCGGTTCAGACGCCGATTCATCGAAGCGTTTCTCGAACAACCAATATTCCGGCAACAACTCGACCTTGCCGTTATATTATCCGCTGAACGCGACCACAGCGTCGACATATAACGATGTGTATAGCAAGCTGGTCGCTGTTTTTCCGCAAATCGCCGTCAATTATGGCAAGCCGATTTCGTATCGCTGGCGTTGTACGTCATGCGATGTGCGTGAATATGAAACCAACACAAAAACCTTGCGCGCCGGTTTGGGCGCCGAAGGTCCATTGTGGGATGGCTGGGATTATCGCGCTGGCGGTTCATATGCCCGCAGCCAATCGACGTCGGTATTGGGCACTGGCTACCATTATCGTGGAACCTTCGCCTCGGCAGCGGCAGCGGCTGCGTCGGGTGTGACTGGAGCCGTTTCGGGCGGCATTGATCCACGCGCACCAACAGCGCCCGGCGCAACGCGTCCTGGTATCGTTGGTCTGCTGAACAGCGGTATCCTGAACCCATTCTCGCTGACGCAATCAGATGCGGCGCTTGCTGGCTTGGATGCCATCTCGGCCGAAGGCGTAACGCTGTACGGCGGTAAATATGAGGTGAAGCAACTCGATGGTTCGGTTTCCGGATCGCTGTTTGATCTGCCCGGCGGTACAGTTCAGGTCGCCCTTGGCGTGGATTATCGCCGCGAGACATATAGCTTCAATGGTTCTCCAGCTGCTATCGCGGGAACGCCAGACATTTTCAACGTGGCCTTCGACAATAACAATGCGCTGACACCAAAAAATCGCACGGTTAAAGCGGCTTATGCCGAAGTTCTCGTGCCAGTTTTTGAAGCGCTTGAAGTAACCGGTGCCGTTCGTCTTGACGATTATAGCGGTTTTGGTTCAACGGTTAATCCCAAGATTTCGGCAAAGTACCGCCCGCTTGACTGGCTTATGTTCCGCGGTTCGTTCAATACGGGCTTCCGCGTTCCTGCGTTCAACCAGATTTTCAACGGTGTTACGCAATCGCCAAATCCTGGCAACACTTTGGTTGATCCAACCACCTGCGCAACGGGCGCCGTAAGCTTGCTGCCCGGTTGTTCGGCGATTACGCCAGAGACGCTTTCGGGCGGTAATCTCAACCTTGGACCAGAAACATCGAAGCAGCACAGCGTTGGCGTTGTTCTGCAACCATCGAGCCGTTTCAGCGCCTCGTTCGATTACTGGTCGATCGCAGTGGACGATACCATTGGTGCGCTGACCTTGCGTCAGTTGCTCGATAACATCAGCTACTTCCCTGATCGGGTGACGCGCACGAACAACATCATCACGCTCATTGACCTGCGCGCCGACAATATCGGATCGCGCCGGACAGAAGGTCTTGAAGTTGCGTTGCGTGGCGGCATGGATGTCTTGGGCGGCGTAATAAACGCTGGTCTGGACGGAACCTATTTGCTGAAAAAGCGTGAGAAGTTTCTGCCGTCGGCACCGTTCGGATCAAGCCTGATTGGCCAGTTCACCTTTGCAGGCGATTTGGGCCTCAAGTGGAAGCACAGCGCCTTTGTTTCATTCACAAAGGATGACTTCACCTTCAACTTCTCGCAAATCTATCGCGACGGGTACAAGAACCAAGCATTGCCCGGTATTGCCAATGGCACTGTCGTCCGTCCGGATTTCAACCCGATGGTGAAATCTTATGTCACGTATAACACGTCGGTGAGCGTCGATCTGCTCAAGCAATATCGCCTGACCGCTGGCGTGCGGAACGTGTTCGACACCGATCCGCCATTTGCGATTACGTATGACAGCAACACCGGCGCCGGATCCAGCTGGGAACCACGCGTTGCTGACCCACGCGGCCGTTCGTTCACATTGTCGATCGAAGCGAAGTTCTAAGCAAAGGAACGCCGGGTATGGATATGAATGCAACTCGGCGTCAGATTATGGCGGGGCTGGCGGCAATGCTGTCGGCCCCACCGCTTTTGGCGGCTTCGCCTGAAGCAAAAGGCGCGCGCAAGCCATCGCGTTTGCGCGTCGGCGATACCGTCGGGCTTATTGAACCGGCGTCGGCCAGTGACGAGCCGTTCCAAATCCAGTTGGTGGAAGAAGCCATCACCGCAATGGGGTTAAAGCCCAAACGGGCGCCGCATGTGTTGAACCGCTATGGCTATCTTGCCGGGCAGGACAAGGACCGCGCCGCAGACATCAACGCGATGTTTGCGGACAAGGATGTGAAGGCGATATTTGCCGTGCGCGGCGGATGGGGCAGCGCACGGCTTCTGCCTTATCTCGATTGGAACATCATTCGCGCCAATCCCAAGTTGCTGACAGGCTTTAGCGACATCACCGCCCTGCACATGGCGATTGCGGCAAAGGGCGGCTTTGTGACCTTGCATGGGCCAAATGCGGGCAGCGCATGGGGCAAGTCATCATGGGACATCTACCGCGACATCGCGTTTGATGCAGGCACACCCTCATTTGTTAATCCAGAAGGCGATGAGGACCGGCTGACCCAGCGTCGCTGGCGCACACGCGTTTTGGGCACGGGCACGGGCAAAGCGCAGGGGAAACTGCTTGGCGGCAATCTCACCGTGCTGACCGCGCTTGCCGGAACGCCGTATTTGCCCGATTTTTCCGGTGCCATCTTGTTCCTCGAAGATGTGGAAGAGGCGGAATATCGCATTGACCGGATGCTCACCCAATTGGGGCAGGCGGGCGTGCTAAAAAACCTGAAAGGCGTTGTATTTGGTCAATGCACCGACTGCGTCAATAAGGGCATCAGCTATGGATCGTTCACGTTGAACGATGTCCTCACCCAGCATCTGGGCGGCTTGGGCATTCCTGCCTATCAGGGGGCGTGGTTCGGGCATATTACCGACCAATTCACCTTGCCCGTTGGCGGCATGGCGGAAATTGACGCCGATGCCGGAACGCTGCGCTTGCTGGAGCCCGTCGTCGTTTAAGTCAAAATCTGGGATACGACCAAAGCAAAGGCATTGTTCGCCATGTGCAGGATGATGTTCGTGCGCAGCGATCCTGTGCGGTGGTAGAGATAGCCAAAAGCGATACTAAGCGACATCAATCCGGGGATGGCATAAAGCTGCAGATGCACGACCGCGAACAGAAATGATGACAGCAGGATTGCCGCCCAAAAAGGCACATATTTCCTAACCGCATTTTGCAGCATGCCCCTGAACAGCAATTCTTCAACAATGGGTGCCGCAATCGCGATGGCGAAAAATATCGCGGCAATGTTCACCGGCGTGCGCGGTATGGAGGCGAGGATTTTGGCCATTTCCTCCTGCATTCCAACACCCGGAATGATATAAGTCGCGTAAATATAATTGAACGCCATGGCCGCCATGATCACAACGACCGCAAGCGCCGTTGCCTGACGCAGCGGGACTTTGCCAAAACTGTTGAGCCCCAATATCGCCATCCGCCCTGGCTTACGCAGATACAGCCACATCAGGAACAATTGGACAATCGCGGCCGCAATAAGTCCGAAGATAATGACGACAGGCATTGCGCTGCTCGTTCCCGTCGCCGCCATGATTATGCCCGTGCACACCGCCTGCAGCAAAAAATACAGGACGATAAACCCGATGGTCGGCAAAAGACCCGGATAGTTCGGCTTGTCCAGTGACCCGGCATGGGCGCCATCAGTGCGTTGCATATTGTCCATTGCTATCCCGCTAAACGTTGAGGGCCCGACCGTATATTGTCAGGCCCTCTCCCTCGTGACACATCAAAACTTAATAGGCCACCCGTGTTGCGCTTAGGCCGTATGCGGGCAGCAAAGCCTGCACGCTGGTGGCGCCAGCCAAATGCCCTGCGCCAACCGCCATGAAGGTCACGCCGGGCTTTGCCATGCGCGCCGAAATCCATTTCGCCCAATTGGCATTTCGCTTCGTCAGCAAGGCATCATACAAGGTGCGGCTGGTGAAGCCTTCATTCATCAACTGTCCCAGCTTTTCGGGGTCGGGCGCGGCCCACATGTCGACCATCTTGTCCATGCTGGTTCCCGCATCATCAATCTGCTTTGCGGTTTCGACAAGGAAAGCGACCTGTTCGGATTCGGGCAGGGTATCGAACACGCCCAGTTGGAACTCCATCGTTTCCAAACCGGCAATTGGCTTTTTGCTGGCATTGGCTGCCGCCGTCAGCTGTTTTTCGACGCCGCTATTGGGGTCAAAGCCGCTTTTCTGCATACCAAGCAGCGACAGCGTTACTGCGGCAGCCCATGGATCAAACGGATCCAGCGCAGCGGCGGGAATGCCAAGCTTGCCAACCGCTGTTTCATACACCGCGCGGTCCGCATCATTCATTTTGGAACGCAATGTCTTGCCCTGCTGGTCCATCGCCAATTTGCCAAATAGCGCTTGGCTTTCCGCTGCAGATGGTTCGACCAGTTCAAGGATGAGTTGATCGGACGCATCAAACGCGGCTTTGACGCCGTCGTCAAACCAACCAAGACCGGGCTTTAAAATGTGGACCGAACCGAACAGGTACACTGTCGTGTCCTCGTCCTTCACCACCCACAAAGCGGGATCGACATCCGTGATAGTAACGGCAAGAATTTTGACGGGGTCAAGCGCCTCGATTGCGGCAGGGGCCTCGGTTGGTGTGGTCTGCGCTGCGGCAGGTATTGCCCATGCCAGCGCACATGTTGCGGTCGCGGCAAGCACGGACTTTAAACGTAAACGCATAGGTATTCTCCTTTAAGCCGGGGTAGCAACAAACCGTGTGCAAATGGTTTCGATATCAACGATATTTCTTCCAGAACCAGACCGCCGTCCATAATGACGCAAAGAGCATGAATATGGCCACGCCATCGGGCTCCGGTACAAAACCGCCGCGCCACAATATCCACCACATCGGCGCGCCGATCATGAATGCGTATGCGGCGTAATAGCCGCCGTCACGATAGGCGCTCGCTTCCTGTTCATCGATTGCGCGCTTGTGCCAGAACCAGGCGATGATCGGCATAATCACCCCCAAGAAAATGGCGAGCATCAGCGCAATGACTGGCGGCACTGGATTGTCTGAAAAGATTGGTAAAGCTCCGGTGTCCGAATTTCCATCGCTGGTGTCGTAAAGCGCAAGGAGTAGACCGATTGCACCACCGGCCAGTCCGCAACCCCAGACAATGTTGCGATTCAGCTTTTCGCGGCGCGTGAGACCCTCAGTACTGGCCTTCATCTTGCTGACGTTTCTCCAGATGGCATAAGCAAGGCCGATGATGATGGCGGCACAGACGCACAATGTCACTATTCCGGCGGTCCCGATTGCGCCACCGCCCTGCGTCTCATGTGCGGCGAGATAACCCGCAACGGCGCCTGCAGTCATCACGATGCCAAGGCCTGAAACGATTACCCACATCATACCGCGGCCGTTTGAACCGGCGAGTTCATCACGATCGATCATGCTAGTCTCCTTCAAATTCGTCATCGAAAATCTCCTCGATCGGCAATGCAAACAGCCGTGAAATCTTGAACGCCAGCGGCAGCGACGGGTCATATTTCCCCGTCTCGATGGCATTGACCGCTTGGCGCGATACATCGAGATGTTCGCCCAAATCGGCTTGGCTCCAACTCCGCATCGCGCGGAGGACTTTCAGCTGATTTTTCATGTCAGGTTATGATGTCTTTGTGTCATGGAAACCTTACTAAAGCGATTCGCGCATAATGTCAACAAAACCTTACATAATGCTATGCGTCACTGACAAAACGGCACGCGTGCTTTTCAGAACCTTGATTTAGCCGCCTATCTCCGCCAAGGGCTGGCCATGTCCGACATCGCACCACTTAGTTTTCAGGACCTGATCCTCACCCCCCATGATTATTGGGGCAAGCAAGGCTGCG
>CALDKP010000073.1 GCA_937898535.1 uncultured Sphingomonadales bacterium
CAGACGTTGCAATCGACGACGCGAACGAGGTTGCATCCGCGGTAGCCGAAGTATCCGAAGGAAACGAACCCGCATGAGCACAGCGCATGTGATTGCCGCAGTCCTTGCAGCCGCCACGCAAAGCGCACCTGCTGTTCCCGCCGCTGCGCCGAATGATTATGCGCTGGAACAGAATTGGCTTTGCCGCCCGGACCGTCGTGACGCGTGCAGCACGCCTAGCCTTGACGTAACTGAGGTTGCGCCAAATGGAACGCGCACAATTCAAACGGTAACGCGGGCCAAAGCACCTGAAGCCGATTGCTTCTATGTATATCCAACCTTGTCATACGACCCGGGCGGAAATAGCGACATGATCGCCAATGACGAAGAACGCCGGGTTGTTGAAGCGCAGTTTGCGCGTTTTGGCGCCGTGTGCAAAACGTTCGCGCCGATCTATCGCCAATCGACCTTAAGCTGGTTGCGTTCCAACATGGTCGGCAACCCCATCCCTATGGACCCCGAGCTGCGGTATAATGACGTGCGCGATGCGTGGCGGCGCTACCTGGCTGCTGATAACAAGGGGCGGCCATTTGTTCTTGTTGGACATTCGCAAGGATCAGGACTGCTCAAGCGCCTGATTGCCGAGGAAATCGAAGGAAAACCCGTCGCAACGCAGATGCTGTCAGCCATGCTTGCAGGTACCAATGTCGCTGTGCCCAAGGGTAAGGACCAGGGTGCAGATTTCAAACAGACGCCGGTTTGCCGTAAAGCCGGGCAGACCAATTGCGTGATTGCATGGACAAGTTTTCGCGAAACCTCGCCGCCACCTGCGAACGGCCGCTATGGCCGGGTGCCAGACCCCGCGCAGGAAACCATTTGCGCCAACCCCGCTGCGCTTGGCGGCGGCATGGCAACAGTGAACGCACGTTTTCCCTCGGGTGCAGGGATTGGCGACTTGGTGGCAGATAGCCCGCGGTGGACGAAAGACAATGCCCCCGTTACCACGCCGACCGTCGCAGTTCCCGGACTATACGCAGCACAGTGCGTGACGGTGAACGGTGCAAATGTGTTGTCCGTCCGCATCAACGCAGACCCAGCCGACCCCCGCATTGACGATGTCGGCGGTGATGTCCGCTTTGGGGCATTTGTCGCGCAGGACTGGGGACTTCACCTGATCGACGTGTCACTGGTTATGCAGGATATGGTCGATCTGGTGCCTGTGCAGTTGGCGGCATGGAAAGCGCGCGGTCGGTAAGAACCGTTTCGTAACGGCGGTTGCAATGTAGGATTTGATTTGAGATCCTTCAGGCCACCAACCGACTTGGCCGCTCTTTCTCAATGTCGATATTTTGTGACTTTGCCGGTGGGTGACATCATCGTTAAAGCGACAACAGAGACAATTAAAACATCGTCGCTGGTCGCTTTTGTCGCTTTAGGACGCCGTGCCAACAGGCGTCAGCTTAATCGCGCTCTTCGCCTGCGGCATAATGCCCGCGCTTGACGAGTGTTTGCGCAATCCCCACCGCAATCATCAACACACCGAAATAATAGAGATACCAAATCGCGATGCCCGACGCCTCGGAATTTGCGAGCGGCCCAAGCTCCGCAAATATCAACAAGTCCGAAATGACGAACAAAACCGCGCCCAATCCCACACGATAGCGCGGAAAATTGCTGCTCCACGCCATGGCGGCCATAGCGGCCAAAATGACGCTATAGGCGGCAACTTGAACAGCTTCGTCGGTGGTCGGCGGCAGGCCATAGGCAATCACCGGCGTCAGCAGGAAAATCGCGATTGCGAGCAGTTTCTGGCTGAACGTCGGCGCCACGCGCCTGTGCCGGAAATACAGCCAGATGGCGACCAGATGACCGGCGGCAAAGGCCAGCGCCCCTGCAACCATGCTGAATTCAATCAAACCGTCACCCAGCGCATAAAAGGCCAAAATGATGGCCAAGGGCACAAATTCCCCCACATGATGGCGGTGCAACGCAAAGGGCACCAGCAAGCCAACGCCCGCCATCTTCCAGACGAGGGCGATCAACCCGCCCTCCAGCGGCAGAAATAGCCATGTTGCCGGAAAGCTTATCCCGGCGATCAGGCTGGCCAACAGATATGGTCGTTTATGTGCGAGGTCCTGTGTCATCCGCCGATTCATCGTTCAAACAACCGCGCAAGACAAGTGGAATATGGTCCATCATCTTATCCGCGGTCAGCCCCGGCCCGGCACGCACGCCGATGTCACCATGCAGCCACGCAGCCATGCAGGCGGCGTCAAAGGCCGGAATGCCTTGCCCCATCAATCCGCAGATAAGGCCGGTGAGCACATCGCCCGACCCCGCTGTTGCCAGCCATGGCGATGCATGGCGGTTGACGGCAACACGTCCGTCGGGCGCGGCGACATATGTTTGCGGACCTTTCAACAGGACCACCGCCCCCGACCGCTCCGCCGCACGCAATGCTGCCGCCGCGCGATCTTCGAGGTCGATATCGGGAAACAGCCGCGCAAATTCGCCTGCATGCGGGGTCATGACGTCATCGGAACACAGATGGTCGAAAAGCCGCGCAGGATCGCCCGCGAACGCGGTAATCGCATCGGCATCCAGCACCATCGGGATGTCGCGTTTCAGCAGCGCACAGACAATATCCGCGATGCCCGCCCCTGCCCCCGGCCCAATGGCGAGCGCCGTCACGCGGTGGTCAATGCACGCCAAATCGTCGTCCGCCTCACGCAACATGATCGCGGTGACATGCGCCGCCTGCTCCGTCAGCGCGGCCTTGTCGCCGAATATCGTCACCAACCCTGCCCCGACGGCCAAAGCCGCTTGCGCCGCCAACCGCGACGCACCGGTGTGTAGCGGTGGCCCGCTCCACAGCATCGCATGGCCCCGGCTATATTTATGCGCGTCGGACGGCGGCGGCACCAGCGTTGGCCGGGTGATCGTGCCGTCTTCAGTGAGGTTAAGCGTAAATCCCATAGTCCATCTTGCCGCTTTTACCTGTGCAGCGTCAAAGATTTTTGATAGCCGCCCCACATGACCAAATCATATGACGTTCAAATTATCGGTGGCGGCTTGGCAGGGTGCGAGGCGGCGTGGCAATTGGCGCAGCGCGGAATGCGGGTGAAGCTTTCGGAAATGCGCGGTTCCGGCGACATGACGCCAGCGCACCAGACCGACGGCCTTGCCGAATTGGTATGCTCGAACAGCTTTCGGTCGGATGATGCGGAAAACAACGCCGTTGGCCTGCTGCATCAGGAAATGCGCGATCTGGGCTCGCTCATCATGCAAGCGGCCGAAGTCGCGAAGGTTCCGGCCGGATCCGCGCTGGCGGTTGATCGCGATGTTTTCTCAGAAACCGTTACCAAGCATCTGGAAAGCAATCCAAATATCGACATCGTGCGTGAACGTGTAGATGATATTTCCACCGACCGCCCCGTCATCATCGCCACGGGTCCATTGACCGCGACCAACCTTGCCGAAAGCATTATGGCGAAAACCGGCGAGGATCGCCTTGCCTTTTTCGACGCGATTGCGCCGATTGTGTACCATGACAGCATCGATATGGACATCGCATGGTATGCCTCGCGCTGGGACAAGGGCGAAGGTAAGGATTATATCAACTGCCCGATGGATGAAGCGCAATATCGCGCTTTTCATCAGGGATTGCTTGACTCCGAGAAATCGGAATTCAAGGAATGGGAAACCAACACACCCTATTTCGAAGGATGCATGCCGATCGAGGTCATGGCGTCGCGCGGATTGGATACCCTGCGCTTTGGCCCCATGAAACCCGTCGGCTTGGATAATCCGCGCACTGGACGCTGGGCCCATGCCGTGGTGCAGCTGCGTCAGGACAATAAGCAAGGCACATTGTGGAACATGGTCGGGTTTCAAACCAAAATGAAACATGGCGCGCAAGTCGAACTGCTGCGCACGATCCCCGGGCTGGAAAAGGCTGAATTTGCGCGGCTTGGCGGCTTGCACCGCAATACATTCATTCGCTCACCGATCCTATTGGACCGTCAGCTCCGCCTGAAATCATCGCCGCATATCCGTTTTGCCGGACAGATCACAGGCTGCGAAGGTTATGTTGAAAGCAGCGCGGTTGGGCTGATGGCGGGGATTATGACCGCAGCGGAGATTTCCGGGCGCACCGTCACACCGCCGCCGCCCACCACCGCGCTCGGTGCACTTCTTGGGCACATCACGGGGGATGCCCTGGCCGATGACTATCAACCCATGAACATCAATTTCGGGCTCTTCGCGCCGCTTGACGAAAAAGTGCACAAAAAATCACGCAAGGCAGCGATGACGGGCCGTGCGCGAACGGACTTAAACAGTTGGATTAAAACGCAAAAGGTTGCGGCTTAACAGCGGCATCCCGGCTTTGCGGCTTGTTTCGGCCGCGTCTGCGCAAATTCCTTGCGGGTGAGCAACTGGTCCTTGTTCCTGTCCGCGCCCGCAAAGCGTTCTCCGGTGGCGGCCGCCCATTCTTCAAAGGTAAGCAAATTGTTGCCATCCCGGTCCAACGCCTTGAACGCTTTGGTTCGGCTGCCCATCATTTCGAGGCGGGAAACAAGCTCATCCCGGTTGCGATCATAGCGGTTGAAACGCATTTCCTCACGGCTTGCCTTTGGCGCTTCGGGTGGCGTCGGTGGCGCAGGGCCGAATGCCGGCGCATTGGGCCCCGTTTGGGGCAAGGCATCCGAGATCGCTTCAGGCGGCGGCGCGGCGGGTATCAGGTTCGGCTGGTTAGCCTGCGTCTGCCAGAACCAAAGGCCTGAAACAGCGAGCAACAATGCCGCTACACCGCCAACCAATATCCGCTGCATGACCTTCCCCTCATGATGACATCATAGAGATAGGGCCACAAAGCTACCAACCCGTCAAGGCATGGCCGATAAGACGCGGTCCGGATACATTGCGAACCGACATGGCCAAAATGGATAAAGGACGAAGTTTTCGGCCTTTAGGCAACGCCGGAAGTGGCTGATTATGCAACGCAACAAACTTTGACGGGAATTCAAGACGCAACGCATCGCGCGCCCATTGATGTGACAAGGAACGAACATCGCATCCCTCGCCCATCCAAGCGGCGTAAGATCCAAAGACCGCGCCACCACGCAACGCGGCATGTTTTTCAACATCCTGCGCGGCCCACTCCGCCTCGCCCAGCAACAACTCCCATGCCGAGACCAAGTCCTCCAACGCCGACGGTAAAATGACATCCCCACACGCGCCAAGGGCTTGCAGTAAGGGTTCACCCCTTGGTCGCAGCGCAGGCTCCGCAGAAAAAGCATCGCGCCACCATGCCAATTTGATTTGCGCAATCATCGGCTCCCGCGCTTTGCGTACGACGTCGGCAAAGCGCACATCCAATTGAAGCAACAGGGTGAAAGCAGGCCTAAATTCGACCGGTGTGTAGGCGACCGCGAGGTTGGCCGGAGGCGGCAATTCTGACGCTTTACCATTCATGCCGTCATTCGTTTCATATCAATAAATTTTCTATGGTTAACAGTTGGGTAACCCTGATCCTTCAAACAACACTTACTACGACGCGCGTAGAGGGTGTCGAGAATCCATTGTGGAAACCAGGGGACAACCACCGTGACCAAGAATGTTGAGGCCAACCAAGCGTCTGGCTTTATGTCGCGCCTGCTAAAGAATGAAGAAGGCAATATCATTGCTATTCTCGCTGCGGCGGTGATTCCTGTCATTGGTCTGGTGGGCGGTGGTGTCGACATGAGCCGCATCTATCTCACTCAATCACGGTTGCAAGGTGCTTGTGATGCCGGTGCACTTATGGGCCGTAAAACGATGGGCGTGGGCACGTGGGCCGCCAATAGCAGCGCGGCGAATACACAAGCGCTCAAGATGTTTGACCAGAACTTCCCCAGCGGCGCTTATGGCACGACCGGCCTTACCCGCAGCTTCGCCGAAGCGAACGGAAACGTGACGGGCACTGCTTCCGCAACCGTTCCAATGGCGCTGATGCAGGTGCTTGGCCAGGAATCAAGCGTCGTGGAAGTGACCTGCCAGGCAGAACTGCGAATTCCAAACACCGACGTTATGTTCGTGTTGGATACTACAGGGTCAATGGATGGTACCGCGACGGGGTCATCAGAAACGAAGATTTCTGGCCTACGTAAGGCAGTGAAATGTTTTTACGAAGCGCTGGCAAAGCAAAACATCACGGATGTTTCGCCTGCAGATTGCGGTGAAACGGCTGACCCGGTGGCCTCCAACTTGGGTAGCGTTCAACTGCGATTTGGTTTTGTACCCTATGCCGTCAACGTGAACGTCGGCCATTTATTGCCCCTTGATTACATGGCCGACCAATGGACTTACCAATCGCGCGAAGCTTCAATCACCACGGATACCAACGCAAGCCCAACATACGGACAGCCAAGCCAACCAAGCACTGTAAGTACAGTAAACACCTCGGTTGCAGACACCGTTTGGGATGATACCGAGCAAGATGTTGCTGTCGGGCGGACACGATATAGCTGGAATTCAAGTACAACGGCGTCGGAATGTGCCAGCTTACCTAAGCCACCAGCGCAGACCCTCACGACAAATGGGCCAACCCAATTTGTCTCGCAGTCACCCGCCACACCGGTTGAGCCGGATGCCTTGCTGACAATTACTTACCGGCAGGTCACATTTACCAGCACGCGGTCCTACCGATATAATTATATTGCTAACAGCAACCCCAAAAAGAGGGGCACGTGCGTGCTGCAGTATCGCGACACTTCGCAAAATAACCGCACCATCACAACGCAAACGACAACGCCCATTACGTGGACGCGAAATACATATTTTGCGGGTTGGACCTACAAGCCTGTCACATTTAACGTTAGAGGTCTCAAAGACAGTGGAACCAATTCTTGGCGATCATCGCTACAGCTGCCAATCGGAACAGATGGCGCGAACACCACGGTTAGCTGGACGGGGTGCATCGAAGAACGGCAAACCTTCCGTGGGCCAGACAGCGACCCTTCCGACGACTGGGACCCAATCCCTTCCACCGCACTGGACATGGACATTGATCTGGTGCCGACGACGTCAAACGTTGCATCCCAATGGGGGCCGATGCTCCCAAGTGCCATATGGCAGCGCTATCTTGTAAACACAGACGGATCCGGAACGAAGAGCCGGTCGTCAACGCGCACAACTTCAAACATATGGGTTGGCCGAAACGATGGCGTTTCCATGCCGACACTTGGAGAGAGTTGCCCAACAGCTGCGAAAAAGTTTCAAGCATGGACGCCTAGCAATTTTCGCACTTATGTGAACAGCCTGGAAACGGGTGGCTATACATATCATGACATCGGTCTGCTGTGGGGCGCGCGTATTATGTCGCCGACCGGTATCTTTGCCGCGCTAAATGCGCCAACGAACATGACGATTGAGCGCCACATGGTGTTTATGACCGATGGTGAGACAAACGTCGTAAACGATGACTATTCAGCTTATGGCGTGCATTGGTATGATCGCCGACAAACGCCAACCGGCACCGCGCCAATCAATACCCAGCTGAACGCGCTGACCGACGCCCGCACAGCCGCGCTTTGCAAGGCTATCAAAAACAAGAACATCAATCTTTGGGTTGTATCTTACGGAAACGTGGATTCTGCGACAAACGACCGATTGGAAGCTTGCGCAACACCGGGTAAATTTTTTCAGGCAGCCAGTGTTTCGTCATTGGTCAGTAATTTCAAAGCCATTGCTGCTGAAATTTCAGCACTTCGTTTGACACAATAAGGATCGTGTTTCTGATGATTCCACATTTCAGAGGCAGTGAAGATGGCGCGTCCATACTGGAGTTCGGCCTGATTGCGCCTGTGGTAATGGTAATGATGCTGGGCACTATGGATATCGGGCACTCCTATTTCGTCCGTGCTACCCTCGACGGCGCCATGCAGAACGCTGCCCGAAGCTCGTCGTTGGAAGGTTCATCAACCCTAACGGCGCAAGAGCTTGTCGATCTGCGAGTAAAATCGGTGATACTCGATCTCGCTCCTGACGCGACGATCACCGCAACCCGACGCTATTACAAGACCTTTTCGGACGCCGCGCTAGCACGCGCTGAAACTGTTATTGAACCACCGCAGACTGCTGATTTGAAATGCGACCCCGGCGAGAGCTTCATGGATGCAAACGAAAACGGCGTTTGGGACTCAGATGGCGGATCCGATGGGCAAGGCGGCGCAAAAGATATTGTGATCATCAAATTCAAGGTCAGCTACCCGCGCCTTTTCCCATTGGCACCAATCCTCGGCTGGCCCGCCAATGTCGAACTGGAATCAAACTCGATTCTCGCGAACCAGCCTTATGGCGAACAGACAACCTATGACACGCCAGTCCAAACCAACTGTCCATTGGTGTAAATATGCAAAACAAACTTCTCAGCATCTTCCGCCGACTAAAGCGTAACGAAAGTGGTTTGGCCATGGTTGAGCTCGCGGTATCGTTGCCGTTCTTCATCGGCCTGGTCGTAGGCGGTGTCGAAACTGCAAACTATGCCTCCGTGATCATGCAGCTCAACCAGATTACGCTGCATACCGCCGATGGTGCTGCGCGAATTGGTTCGACAACGCCGGCTGCTAATAAGACCATTTCCGAAGCACAAATCAAAGACGTCTTTGAAGGTTCCTTACGTGAGGGTGACCGGATCGCCGTTGGCGGAAGCCACTCATTTACCGATCCAATAACCGGCGTGCTGTCTATTCGCGGTAACACCCGGATCATTTTATCCAGTGTTGAACAGGTGGCCGCATTCAACGCTTCGGCGCCGCGCTACCGCATCCGGTGGCAACGCTGTGCCGGCTCCGCCGCGTTTTACACCTCCAACTACGGTACCAAGTCGACAGCAACCAACATCACCGGAATTGGCCCTGTTGGACGGCAGGTGTCCCCTCCACCTGGGGGCGTATTGATGTTCGTTGAACTGCAATATTATTTCAAACCATTGATCGTAAACGGCTTTTCGAACCTGACAGACCGAACAATCAGCCAAGTGGCTTCAATGGTCGTACGCGAGAACCGCGACACCGTTGGTCCCGTTGGAAGCGACGGCATATACAATATTGAAAAGGTCACCCCCGCCACCTGTCCGTGGACATAAAGCGGGGGCAATGGATCTTCCTCTAAAGACCTAGCGTTTTGCGCACTCCAGCAACAATTTTGTCCGCATTGATGAGCGTCGCCTTCTCAAGATTCGCTGCATAAGGCATCGGCACATCTTCGTTCGTGATGCGCAAGACGGGTGCATCGAGATCATCGAAGCCCTGCTCCATACAGACCGC
>CALDKP010000074.1 GCA_937898535.1 uncultured Sphingomonadales bacterium
TTTACGCAGGCGAGTTTTAAGTCAGCCGGGCATGGTTGAAGCTAGGTTTTTGGGACCAGTATCTGCCAAATTGATTCCCATCATATGGCAAAGTCCGATCGCACTCAGGCTCGTCAAATTAGCTGGTCCAATTTTTGCGCTTGGCGCAGCGGCGCTTGGCGTGTCAGGGTTTGAGTTGGCAGCAACCGGCGCTGCATTCGGTGCGGTCGCAACCAATTCTCTGCGGCTTGCCGCGACAGACGATCCGAACGGGCAGGTTAAAATCCCCAGCCTGACTTCGGTTACTTTAGCCCTGCTTGTCATCGCGATGTTTGGCGCAGGGTATATGGACACGTCTTACACGAATGACGGCCTCTTTGCCGCCTTCGCTGTGGCCTCCATTGCATATATTAGCATGCGTGTCGCTTTGCCGCATTGGGCGGACGGGCTTTTGCGGTCGCCCGCCCTGCTTTGCATTTTGGCCTTAGCCGGCACTGCCGGTCTTGGTTTTACCAATGCGCTGCAATGGATTATGGTCGCGCAATTAAGCGCGTTTATGTTTGCATGCTATGATAGCGCCCCCGATAAAAAGGCGGATCAGCCTTAAAGCGCCGTTAACCGAAAAAACCTATAACGGCCGCCATGAACATTAGTGGATAGGCTTTGGACGGTTTACTCGGCCCTCAAGATGATTTGCTCTCAATCGCGTGCACCCATGCCCGCGATGTTGACGCCCTGTGCCAAGACGTCGCATCCATCATATTTCCGTCAGCACTCCACACACCGTCCGAGGCGACGATAAGCGCAGTTTCGGTTAAACTGTTGCAGATCGTGCGTGACATTGAAGCAAGGCTGCAGGGCGCCGCCCCGGAATCGATTACCGGACCATTGCTTGCGCGATCCGGGTTTTTGCGGGAAACGGACATTGTTGATTTCGCGCTAGCACGTGTTGCTGAAGACAATTTGATGACACGGCTTGGGGGTGGGTTTTCCCAATTGGCGGTTGAGTTACTGGACCATGCAGACAAATGCGTGAGTGAAGCCGCACAAGCGTTGCTCGCCGCGGATAGCTTGCAGTTGCGGTCGCAGGGCCGATCTTTTCTGACGCTGCCGCCCGAGCTTTTGTACAAAATGTGTTGGCGGATTGTCGCAGCGATTGAGGTGTTGTCGGGAAGCCGGTCTGATCAGATCATCAATAACGCGCGCGCATTAATTGCAAGCTATGACGAAGCGCGGACAGCCCCGGCATCCGCCCGAAAAATTGTGCATTTTCTTCACGAAGAAGAGTGCGCTTCGTTGTCGAATCCACATCATGCCGGGATTCACCTTTTCGTCGCACACCTCAGCGCTAACCTGTATATCGGGCATGATCATATCCTTCGGTTGATAGATTTTGAGTCTGCATTTCCGATGATCGTCATGTTGGCAGCCGCCGGCCTTCCCAAGGATGCGGCTCTGCAGGCTATGATCGATTTGAGAACTCAGATACTATCTCCTCGGGAAGCTGCGCTGTTTGAGGCAGAGTATATCCATTTCATTCCAGAAATGGCCCGCGAGCAACTGAGTGATTGGTCATCTGCCCGGTCGTTATTTTTAAGCTTTGGCAAAACATGAACGGTGCAGCGCCTTTAACAAGCGCTATCAAAGGCGAGGTGTCGTCTGTTGGTATCTTGCTGCGTGCGGACGACGCTTTGCATCAGCTTCATTTGCGGGCAGGGGGCGAGCTTGGTGGTACACTTGCGTGCCCAGCTTTGCTTGGCCTCACACAAATGGTCGCACGTCTTCGGATGCGGCTCGCGCGCGCTGTTCGGGTTGCTGACGGGCCAGACAATCTTGAACTGTGGGTGGAGGCCGAGCCTTTTGACCAGGATGTTAAACTGTCCATCTTAAGTTGGCACAAAATTGGAAATGTTGCGGTCGGGTCGAAGTCGCAGGCACTATGGCCGGATCAAGGTCAAGAACCGGTAAGGCTTGGATTCGATAAAGCTTTGCGCCTTGTTGATGCGCGTGGGCTCGTTGAAGACATTGTAAAAAATACAGATTTTGGTTCTTCTGCTACAAATATCCTCGGCAGGCTTCTCGGCTCCGACGCTCCATCAGTGTTCCAAAATGTTGAAAAATTCCTCCCGATCAGTCGGCGGAACGTCCGCACACTCTCCGACGGTAATATGCTGGTGTGGGGGCAGGCCGAACGCAATAGCGACGGCGAGCTGTCTGGCTATACTCTGTTTCTTGCGCAGAATGAGGACGTTGCATCTGCTGCTTTCACGGGATCAGATGGATCATCTTCCGGCGCACTTTTTGGCAAACAGCTTGCTCCAGTGCTGCGGCAGCCGTTGAACCGTATCATTGCGAATGCAGAAACGATTGGTAGCGAATTGTTGGGCCCGATTCGTGAAAACTATGCGTCATATGCCTACGATATTGCAGGTGCGGCGCGCCATCTTACGGCTCTGGTTGAAGATTTGGGGGATTTAGAGGCCGTCGAGCGACCCGGCTTTTCGACGGCAAAGGATGACATCGAACTCGGGGATGTTGCGCGGCGTGCCGCTGGTTTGCTTGCGTTAAAGGCCGCAGATCACAGCATAACGCTTTTGGTGCCTGACAGCCAAACATACGTCCCGGCGACAGCGGAATTCAGGCGCGTGCTGCAGGTGATGCTTAACCTCATCACCAATGCTATCCGATATTCCCCCGACGGTACTGAGGTTCAGGTCGAAGTCGGCGCCGAGGATGGATTTGCGTATATATCCGTCGCGGATCAAGGGGCGGGCATTGGCACCGAGGACCACGAACGCATATTTGCCAAATTCGAACGATTGGGGCGCACTGGCGATGGCGGAAGCGGCCTTGGACTCTATATATCACGCCGCCTGGCACGCGCGATGGGGGGCGATCTCACCGTTGCGGCTGCAAAAGGCGGAGGCGCTAAATTCACGCTCCGCCTTCCACAATAATCAACGCTGGGCGAGGCCCGGATAGGGGCGGTGGTTTGGACCCGTGTACAATTGACGCGGGCGACCGATTTTTTGTGCCGGATCGGAAATCATTTCATTCCATTGCGCGACCCAACCCACAGTGCGGGACAGTGCGAACAATACGGTGAACATTTCCGTTGGGAAACCAATCGCCGACAAAATGATGCCGGAATAGAAGTCAACGTTCGGGAACAGCTTCTTTTCGATGAAATATGGGTCGTTTAGCGCCATTTCTTCAAGCTGCATCGCAACATCGAAGATTGGGTCAGTAATGTTCAGCTCGGTCAGAACCTCACGCACCGTTTTCTGCATGACTGACGCACGCGGGTCGTAGTTTTTGTAAACACGATGTCCAAAGCCCATCAGGCGGAACGGATCGTTCTTGTCCTTGGCGCGCTCGATATAATGCGGAATACGGTCCGGCGTGCCGATTTCGCGCAGCATGTTGAGTGCAGCTTCGTTGGCACCACCATGCGCTGGGCCCCAAAGACAGGCGATGCCGGCTGCAATACATGCAAACGGGTTGGCGCCCGATGATCCCGCAAGGCGTACCGTCGATGTCGAGGCGTTTTGTTCATGGTCAGCATGGAGGATGAAAATCCGGTCCATCGCGCGTTCGATGACTGGGTTTACAACATATTCTTCAGCAGGAACACCAAAGGTCATGCGCAGGAAGTTGCCGGTGTAGGACAGGCTATTGTCCGGATAGACAAATGGCTGACCAACCGAATATTTATAAGCCATTGCCGCGATGGTTGGCATTTTGGCAATCAAGCGATGGCTGGAAATCATGCGATGCGTTGGGTCGCTGATATCGGTCGAATCATGATAAAATGCCGAAAGCGCACCAACGACACCGCACATGATCGCCATGGGGTGGGCGTCACGGCGGAAGCCGCGATAGAAGGTCGCGAGCTGCTCGTGTAGCATCGTGTGACGTGAAATCGTGTGGCTGAAATGATCGAGCTGCGCCTTGTTGGGCAGTTCGCCATTCAGCAGCAAATAAGATACTTCCATGAAGCTGGACTGCTCGGAAAGTTCTTCGATGGAATAACCACGGTGCAAAAGAATCCCTTCGTCACCGTCAATGAACGTCAGGGCAGATTCGCAGCTTGCGGTCGACGTGAAGCCGGGATCGAACGTGAAATGATCTGACACGGCATATAATTTGCGGATATCGATGACGTCGGGTCCTTCCGAACCCTTCATGATCGGCAATTCAAAGCTGTTTTCGCCAACGGTAAGAGTTGCGTTGTTATCGGCCATTTTCAAACTCCATACATTGCTACCCGACATAGCGGGCCGCCCAATCGGGCATATTTCCGTTTAAGACACAGAACGTTCAAAACGTCGTTTGCGACTGTTTTCGGTCCTTCAAATGCCACTATTTCATGGGGAGAAAATGGCTTTGTCGTTGGCTAGCCCAATGGTAGCAAATTTAACGGTCGTCAAGGCAAACAATAGCCAAAAATGAGTGTGTTATTTGCCCCGCTCCATATTGATGGTACACAGCGGTTGTGGCGGGGATATCGGACATTTTGACCCTCAACAATATGCCGCGCGTGGGCGGGGGCATCGGTGGTTCATTGCCCTCGAAAATTGGCTTGATCGGGAGCGTGATCAGCTGCCCCTTTTGTTGCCGGTTGGCATAGGCATCGGGATAGTCATTTGGCAATTTGGTGGGGCTTCGGCGGCCCCGGGATTATTGTTACTGGCCATTGCGGTTGGTCTATTTGCGTTGCTGGCTAAACCGCATAGCCGCAGTCGTCAGTTTTTGGGGGTCGCCGCCGTCACTATTTTGCTTGGCTTCGGGGTCATTAGCCTCAAATCCGCGACCGTGGACCAACCGGTGCTGGGCAAGATTTGGATCGGCGATTTTTATGGGCGGATTGAAGCTGTAGAAAATCTCACGGCACGCGAGGTTGTTCGCCTGCGCCTTGCGACGGATGGGAAGGGCGAACTGCCTCCCGTTGTCCGCGTAAATCTTACGCCCGAACAATATCAACCAACATTCCAAGCGGGCGCGGTCATTCGGTTGCGGGCGAGGTTGATGCCACCTGCTGGGCCAACCTTGCCCGGCGGATATGATTTTGCGCGCCGGGCATGGTTTCAACAGATCGGCGCAACCGGGTCGGCATTGGGACCCGTAACCTTGATTGAACCCGCACAATCCAATGCGATGTTGTCGGCAAAGCGGGAGCAACTCACGCAGCATATTTTGACATCGATGCCGCCTGATGCCGACGCAATTGGCGCGGCGCTTGTGACGGGGGATCAGGGGCACATAAGCGAGGCGGATGCGCAAGCGATGCGGGACAGCGGATTGGCGCATCTGTTGTCGATCAGCGGGCTTCACGTAACGGCGGTTGTTGGATTTATCTTTATCGCGGCCAGTCGGTTGCTGTCATTGTCGTCATGGTTGGCCCTGCGGATTTCGGTGCCCATCTGTGCTGCGGCGGCTGCCGCGATGGGTGCGC
>CALDKP010000075.1 GCA_937898535.1 uncultured Sphingomonadales bacterium
CGCGGCCTGACGCCGGCGCCGGCAGATTTGCGGACCATGACCAATGACCATGAGGGTCCACCGCGCCTTGTCCGAACCCGATCAGTTCGCGCCCCTCGCTCTGCCGATCAAATACGACGACAAACAGGTCAGCTTCTTGCCCTGCGGCGTCGCGGTAGCGCCCCGAAAGATAGTGGCTCGCCCCCACAAAACGCGGGGTCCAGTGCACTTTGGGAAGATAAGGAACAACCTCCCAGCCCGCCACATTGGGAAGGACGATCCGGTCTGGCACTGGGTACGAACGCGCGGACACAAAAGCCGACCAGCCGAGAGGGACCAAGGCCAGCAGTGATAAAGCAGCCAAGGCTTGCTTCATGTTTAAGGCACTCCGAAAAGGCTCCTGCAAAAGAGTCGGGTCAAATGCATCCGCATCAGGTCGACGGTCAAAAAAGCGCCAACCTGCCGTCATTACCAGAGCAATGACGATGCCGAAGAACACCCAGCCATAGACGACATGGTCAAGGCTGGCGGCGAATGCGATGCCTTGGAAATGCGCAATGTAGATTGTTGAAAATGCGCGCACGCCGTTTGCCAATATCGGCACGATGAAGCAGACTAGCAGAAATGCAAAGCGGCGTGGCCAGCTCTTGAAACACAGATTGGCAACGAGCACGCCATAAGCAATCATTGCAATGAGGAACTTTACGCCCGAACATGCCTCAGCCACGCGGAAATACCCTGTCGGCGTAGATATGAATATCCCGTCAAGGTGCGCGGGAATGCCAACCCAGCCCAGCATCGTCATGCACATTTGCGCAGTTACCGTCTGGAGGGCTGGCACGGCCTCTTCGCCAATGGGAAGCAGGAAGAACATGTAGAATAGAGGGAACAGCAACCCGCGCGCGACATTTGGGCCAAGCGTCAAAACCACTGCACCCTGCAGCATTATGATCAGCGCGAGTTGCCGAGCCACCGCAAGTCCTGCAGCGTCGCCAAGCAGCCAACCAAAAGCGCCGACGGCGACATAAATCAGCGCAGGCGCCCAAGGCTGCGGCGTGAGTGCGGCCAATTGTTCTTTGCGCTGGTGCACCAGCCATCCAAGGACTGGCACGATCAGCAGGCAATGGTTGAAGGTCGAGCTGTTCCACCAGATGCCTAATATGTCTGCTACATCCTGACGGAATAGAACCAGCAATAGGCTCCATGCGATGCCAAGCCCAATCAGCGATCGTTGCCATGGCGTCATCGCAGATCGCACGGCTAGACGTTGCAAGGTTGATGCAAAGGTCATGTAACCTCGCTTATCATGTGCCGGAGAGGCGCGAGCTTTTGGCTCCAGCCATAATGCGCTATGACGTGCGCCCGTGCCACATCGCCGACGCGCTGCATCGCTTTGCTATCCGCAAGCAAAGCGCACACGCGATCAGCTTCGGCACGCGCGCTGTCCTCGACATAGAAATGTACACCTGCCTGTGCATCTATGCCCTCTGCGGCGGCGGGAGACGCCACAACGGGCTTTGCCATCGCCATCGCCTCAAGCACCTTATTCTGGATACCCCGCGCCGTGCGGAGCGGCGCAACGACGACATCGGCGGCGGCGAGCCAACTGCGAACGTCATCAACGGCACCAGTGACTTGGACGCCGGGCAATGCTGATAGGTCCGAGACGGCAGCAGTGGGATTGCGGCCAACAATGGCAAAAGTCGCTTCAGGATTTGCCGCGCGGATGATCGGCATCGCTTCGGTCGCGAATATCGTCACAGCCTCAATATTCGGGCGGTAATCCATCTGCCCAGTGAAGACGATTAACGGATCAGCAAAAGGCGGATGAAGCGTGCGGAAGACGGCTTGTGGATCATATAAGACTGTGTCGATGCCATTGCCAAGCGCCCGCGCGCTGATGACACCTCTTCGGGCACGAAAGAGCGAGGCCTCTGCATCGCTGACGAACAGGCTTACATCTGCGCGCATCGCGACATCGCGTTCGAATGCGGAGAGCAATCGCCCTTCCCGCGCATTCACCCAGCGCATGACCGGATGACCAGTCTCGGCGTAGCTTTCAAACTTGGCGCTATCGACATCGACAAAGTCCATGACGAAGCGGCCTTTAAAGTCCGAAGGAACATATTGTGCCATCTGTCCTGAAAAGCAGAAAATATGGCTAATTGGACGCGATGCCAGCAGGCCGCGAACCCATGCCGCCATTGACCCGCTGGCAAAACTGGCGATGGAAACCGGCTTTCCCGTAAGCATGGCCTCAGCACCCGCCAACCACGTCGGTTTAACGCGCATTTCGACATGGCTGGACGCGATGCTTGCATCCATCGCGTCAGCAAAGCCCATGTCATGGGCATGGTCAGCAAAAGCGCCGACATGCACCGGCGCCATTTCAGCAAGATAATTCAGGATATGATGCGACCGGATTTTGTCGCCCCTGTCGGGCGGCCACGGAGCACGATGGGCGAGAAACAGTATCTCCTGCATCATCCCAACCCTTTGGAAACCCATGGGCCGAGTCGGTTGGTCACAGCCAATGGCAGTTTCTGCCAAAGCGCGATTTGCGCTTTATACTTCGGACTGTTGGGGTCGATATCGCGCGGTGCCAGCCCATCATGCGTGTAGAATGCATAGGCCAGTGGTTCCGGTTCGAAGCCCCAGTTTTTCTTAAAATGATATGCCCCTGATCCCACCTTTGAACGGCCAAAATCGAAATGCGTGCATCCCTTTTGTCGCGCGTGGTTCATCAACGCATAATATATCAGGTCATTCGCGCGAAGCCGACGCGCGTCCCAAACGCCACCGCCCCAATAGGGCATGACGGTCGCGCGGTGATACAGGCTCAGGACGCTCGCCACTGGCCTTCCCTCGTGCAGAACGGTCAAGATATCGGCGTCCGCGCCGAATTGCCGCATCGTCGCTTCCATCAGGCTTTTTGGGAAAACCGGCGTTCCAAGGTTCCGGACACTTTCGGCATAGACCGCGTAATGCCAGTCGATATCGCGCGCAGAACGACCAATCTCGACCGTCAGTGCATTATCCAACGCCTTGCGAACTTCGGCGCGCTGTTTACGCGGGATCGCCAAAAGCTCCGCATCGTCATCGGCTTGCAGTGGCTTGATGAAATTAGCGTGCGCATCACATTTTTTGGTCCAGTACGCGCCACGCGGTATCCAGCCGCCACGAAGTTCCACCGACGGGCAGCTCCATCGTTCGGCAAGCGCACATATCTCGGCGGCCAGACGGCGGCCAGCGGCTAGATCACGCGTTAAAATTCCGCCGCCGACCGCAAAGCCCGACGAAACAAGCGCACGCCCGAACAAAGGCGAATGTATCAGGTGAAATGGCAGCACCCCAATTATGCCGCCTTGCGCTTCGGCGACCAACATATGCGCTTTTTGACCAGTACCTTGCTCGACAGCCATCAGCCAATTGGGTTGGTGGAACGGCAAAGCATCGGGTTGACCGGCGAGCCATTTTTCAAGCGACGCAACCTCCGCTGGGTCAGATAAATCTGCCAGCCGCACGGTCGTCTGTTGCTGAAAAAATGGCGCGTTCATGACAACCGCGCCTGCTCCAACGCGGCAACGGCATCCAACCGATCCCACTGAAAATCACCGGTTAGCCGGCGCAATTTCTCGGCCATATCGTTCAGCCGCGTGTAATGCCGCAGCTTCGACTTAAGCGGGGCATTCGCCACGCGGGGCTGACCGGGGTCAATTTCCCATGGATGGAAATAGATGATCGCTGGACGGCCATCATGGACATTCACTTCACGCAACGCCCATTTCGAAAAAGCGTAAGGCAAAATCCGGAAGAAACCGCCGCCGCCAGCCGCAAGGCGCTTCGGCCCCAGCTCAACCGTTGTGACTGGTATCTCGACAAAGTTGCTGCCCGAAACGGGCCGGAACGCGAAACGCGGGGCTACAGCCCAGCCATAATGGTCATGCTTGATGGGCGCCACGCTAGACGAATAGGCATAGCCGTGCTCAGCCAGAATCTCGTGCGCCCATGGCGTGCGTTGATCGATGGAAAAGCTAGGTGCGCGGTAACCGGTCACAGCGTGGCCAGTCGCATCTTCAAGGATTTTCTGCGTCTTCGCGATGTCGTCGGCAAATTGCTGCGGTGTGAAAGTAAACACCCGATCATGGGCATAACCGTGGCTCGCGATTTCATGCCCCGCATCGACCAGGCGGCGCATCAATGCAGGGTAGCGTTCACCGACCCAACCAAGTGTGAAGAAAGTCGCTTTTACGCCAGCTTCGTTGAATAGTTCCAAAACGGCATCGGTGTTGCGCTCCACACGGCATTCAAGCGCAGCCCAGCTGTCGCGCGCGATGACAGTTTCGAACGCGCCTACCTGGAACCAGTCTTCAACGTCGACGGAGAGCGCGTTACGCACCAGCCATTCATCCTTTCATTCGCGCCACAGGGCCTCAAGCCGCTCGGCTTTTTTGCGCCAGTCGCGCTTCAACGTTACCTTCTTTGTCCATCCAATCGATCATGGTGGAAATAACGCGGCGCAAAGCGTCATCCTGCTCGGACACGCGCTGTTCGAGCGCGGCGATGCGTGAGATCAGGTCCTCGACAGCGAAAGCGGGCGTTTCAACCCGACGTCCATCCTCGACTGCGTTGGCGCCCGCCGTGAATGCTTCGATGTCGTCGAGCGCGGGTTCAATTTCAGCAACGGACGCAAGGGCGGCTTCAAGCTCGGCCACAAACTCCATTTCAGGCTCGTGAGCGCCCCAAAGCGGCGCTTCATACGCAAAGGGTTTGCCCGCCATATCTGCAACAACTGCATCGACGAGCGACGCATCGACATGCGTGATTTGCTCGACAGCGCCCATCAGCATCACACGGTTCATCAACGTATTTAGCTTGCGCGGCATCCCGCCCGTCTCGCCAAAAAGCGTCGCAAAGGAATCCGGTGAAAATGATGGGTTGCCGTTCCAGCCCGCACATGACAGGCGGTGAATGATATACGGCTCGACTTCGTTCGCGTGCATGGGCTCAAGATGGTGCATGGCGATCACGCGTTGACGAAGCTGCTCAAGCTCCGGCGCATCACGCACAAGATCGCGAAACTCGGGCTGACCCAAAAGGAATATCTGCAGCAACGCGGACGAACCCAGCTGGAAGTTCGATAACATGCGCAGTTCTTCAAGCGCATCGATGGACAGATTTTGTGCTTCATCAACGACCAACAAGCAACGGCGACCGGTGCGCGCTTCTGCATGCAGAAAGTTTTCGATGCTCTTCAGCGTAGACGCCTTATCGAGCCCCCTTGTATCGATGCCAAAGGCCGCCGCCGCCATATGGACCAGATCAAGGCCGTCCAAATGGCTGGTGACAATCGTCGCCGCGGTTAGCCGCGTTTTGTCGACCGACTGCATCAAATGGCTCACGAGCGTTGATTTGCCTGCACCGACTTCGCCCGTGATGACAATGAAGCCTTCACCCTGCGCCAAGCCATATCCGAGATAGGACAGCGCCTTGCGATGCGTCGCGCTTTCAAAATAATATTGCGGATCGGGGGTCAGTTGAAACGGGCGACCAGTGAGACCGTAAAATTGATCGTACATTGCTAAATTGCCTTTTAGAAACTGTAGCGCAGGCCAAGCAGCGCAGAGGCTGTCAGCTCGCTATCGAAATCTTCTTGCTTGTAACTGTCGAGACCGACCGCCGCAGAGGCCGACAATCCACGGATAATCTGACGATAGAGCGCCGCATTTGCGCCTGTTGAAAGCGTGTCGGGCGCTCCTACAACGCCGGGATCAAAATAGCTTGCGTACACATTGGATTCAAATCGCGTCCGGCGGTCGATGTTTGTTCCAAGGTACGCGACAGCGTAATAATTGTCGTTCTTCAGACCATCGATCTGTGCCTGCCCACCAAGCCGCGACGCGATAAATTTGCGCTGGTTATATCCCACAGCAAGGCCGCTATCCCAGCTGCCATTGGTGCCGCTGAACGCTACTGAAACCCCGCGCTGACGGAACGCGGCGGACGACGCGTATTGTAATGCACTATCCAAGCAAAAGCCGCCGGTCTGACCGAACGCACAACCGCTAATGTCACCCGACAACGGGTTTCGCGAACTTCGGAACTGCGTTGGCAAGGACGCCAGGCTATCGTTCAGCGAACTGCCAAAACCGGAAACGGCATCGTAAACGGACACGTTAACGGCCCAATCCCGACCCGGCTGATAGCTTAAGCTGCCGGTATAGCTATCCGACCCATAGTGCCGGCCATAACGTGCCTCAAACGATGTGCGGGGGCTTGGACGCCACGATACGCCGACATCCCAGATCAGCCCGTCGGTTTGATAGGCTATAAGGCGCGGCGACGCGGCATCCGTCACCAATTGGCCGTCGCTGCCGACAACAGGATTGCCCGCTGTATCGCGCACGGCATTGCGTTCGCTGATCGTGATATTTTCATATCCAACGCCGCCGACAACAGCGAAATATGGCGAAATTGGAATGGTCACATCCGCGCGCGCAAATTTGCCGTCAAAGCGGTTGTCGAGTTGGCCTGCATCTTCATGCTGCCAGCTTCCGCTAACCGTCCAACCAATCGGGAGCAGACCGGGCTGCATGCCAACGGAGGCCGTGGCAACTTGGCTGACGCTATTATCAAACTGATCAAAGCGTTGCTGGCCAGCAGGCAACACGATATTGTTCTGGCTCTCGACCTTCGTATAACCGGCGCGATAGGCCGCGTTGACACTGAGATCACCCACTTGCGAGGTAAAAGTTGGTCCAGCGTAAACAGAATAGACCTGGGTCACATTATCAGGATTGCCGACCAGATTGGTGGGCGCAGCACCCCGGCCATCAACGCGCGTCCGCGCGGCGACACCGCCAGCTTCAACACTAAAGTTCGGCGTGAGCGCGAGCGACCCGCGGGCAAGTCCGGTCACATTATCCTGATCGGCAACACCATTATCGTAACCGATACGCCGTTCATAACGCAGGCTTACCTGCGCTTCCGCCTGCCGTGTGGCGATTGACGCATCGATACCAGCCGCGACCGTCGAATAGGTCAGAACATCACCACCATTTTTCAAATCAGCAACAATCACCTGCTGCGCTTCGATATAAGGCGTGACGTCAACGCGGGGGCCCTGACGACCTCCACGGGGTTTATGGACAGGCGTTTCGGACACTTGCTCCGCAGTCCCGGCATCGCTGTAGGGATCGTCCGTTGGCGACCAATCGGGATTAATTTGTTGCGCCATTGCATGGGCTGGCATCAACATGAAACCTGCCAAAAGAAGGGCGTTCAAGAGCGGTTTACGCATCATGACGCCCCATATCCGTAGTAATTTCCGAACTTGCGCCCAGTCGGGGAGAATTTGGTTCGGTTCAGCAACAATTGCACATGCTCGCATCCGTTCAGCAGGCTAAGAGCATCACGCAGAGCACTGTCCGTGGTGACATCGGCGTGGACGACCATCAACGTCTGCCCCGCATGTAGGGCAAGGACGGAGGCTGGCGACGCAGCCAGTGCTGGCGGCGAATCAAAAATGATGATCCGGGAAGGATCATGCCGCGTCAGTTGATCGATAATGTCCGCTGTCCGCGACGCAGCCAGATATTCAGTATCATGATGCGTATGGCCGCCCGCCGGCAGGATCGATAGCCCCGGAATGTCAGTGGCAATGACCAATGATTCAACGTCACATGCGCTATCGGCCAAAGCATCCATCAAACCAGCGCGGTTTTCGATGCCCAGAGTTTTCAATACACTTGGTTTGGCGAAATCGGCATCGATCAGCAAAACGCGATTGTCCTTCTCGCTCGCCATCGACAGCGCGAGATTGATTGCACAATAGGTTTTGCCTTCATCGGGATTGGCTGAACAAACGAGGATGCGTTCGCCATGGGGCACCGCGTCGACACCCTTGCCGCCGCGCGCGGCAAGCAACAGCTGACGCTTAACGATACGAAATTCCTCGGACAATCCAGTTACGGGTCCGTCCGGGACAATCAAATTGCACGATGCAAGACGGGCCCGGTCAATTGCCGCAAAGGTCGCGTGCTGATGCGGCAAAACGGTCGCGGCGGGTTTTGAAACAGTAACTTCAGCAATTGGGTCCACGGCCGGAGTGACGGCCTCTGCCTCTTGCGAAGCGTTATCAGGACCATTGCGAAATGCCGCACCGAAATCATATAATTCGGACGCCCTTTCGAGCAGCGAGCCTTTGGATTTGATGGAGCTGTGCTTGTTCATGCCGTTTGCCCTCTCACGCCGTCAAGCCGCGCTGGACGAACTCAGCCACCACCAGCAACGCACAAAGCGCGACAAGGCCTCCAGTCGCGCTATAAAAGAGTTTCATCTTCTGTTTGCGCTGGATGCGTTCCGCGCCCGTCAGCATTTGCGAAATCGAACCGATAACCGGCAAGCCACTGGCCTTTTCAAGCTTCGCCGCTGTAGGAAAACTGGTCTGCACATGGCCCAAGGCGAAAGCAGAACCAACGCCGGCCCCAATTCCGACAACCAGTATAGCCGCCAGCAGCAATGGCCGATTCGGTACGGCAGGTACGTTTGAGAATGACGGTTCTTTTACCACGCGGAACTGAATGGCATCGGTTTGCGATTCCACCTGACCGCGCAACCTTATCTGATCACGGTTGACGAGCAGCTTGTCATATTGCTCTTTCTTGACCGCATAATCGCGTTGGATGCGCTGATATTCGGCAGCAACGCCGGGCTCAGCCGTCTGCTTTCCGGCGAGTTGCGCCATGTCCGACTGGAGTGCATTTTTACGTGCTTGAAGCGCTGTAACGGCGGCTGCGCGCTCAGCGCGCATCGACTGAAGCGCGCTGTACGCTGGATTGGGGGATCGATATCCACCAGCCCCTGATGCCCCGCCGCCCTGTGCACTCAGGTTCGCGATCTGGCTTTTGATGCTGAGAACATCTGGATGTTGATCCGTAAAACCGCGGGCACGCATGGACGCGAGTTCGCCCTGCGCTTGGGCCAACGCGGTCGGCGCTCCGCCACCCATGGCGGCGCTGTTCAAAGTTGATGGCGTCCCTGCAAGCTGTCCGTTCAGTGCGGCCAGCGCGCTGCGCGCTTGAATAAGCTGCGAGTCAATCTGGCCAAGTTCAGCGCGCGATGCTTCCATCCGCTGCGACACGGAACCGACGCCCGGCAAAAGGCCTAAGTTTTGCGTTTCATATGCAACGCGCTTCGCTTCGGCTTCCTGCAGCTCTTTGGTGCGGGTCACGATCTGGGCATCAAGGAAGCGTAGCGTCTGGCCCATTTCTTTGCGGTCGCCCGCAATGCTTTCGTCTTCAGCGACATCGATCAGTTTTTGCACAACATCGCGCGCCAGCTTGCCGCTTGATTGCTTAACCGAAATGGCAAAGAAATCATCTTGCTCGGGCCTCACTTCAATGTCGGCTCGCAATAACTCAATCTCGGCCGCCATCTCCGCAGGCGTTGCGACAGAGGTGCCAAGTTCCGTTCCGCGAATAACCTTCTCAAGGTTCCCCGATGAAATCAGCGTCTGGCCAATTTGCTGGATATTTTTGCGCTGGTCCTGCGGGTCGATGCCCACCTGATCCGACAATAATGTCTGCGTCCGGATCTGAATTTGCGCTTTTGATTCATATTTGTTGGGGATCATCGCGATGATGAGCCAGCCAACAAGGCAAACCCCCCAAGCCACGGCGAGCGCGAGCCAGCGGCGGTTCCACACGCGGTGGACGGCAATCCGGAACTCATCGTAAAGGCTTGTCATAGCAAAATTTGGGCTTTCTGCGTCTTACCGACCGATCAAAACATGCTTTCAGGAATGATGATGACGTCGCCGGGTTGAAGCAGCACGTTGGCCCGGCTGTCGCCGCGCTTCAGCAAGTCACCCAAACGCAGCGAATATTCCTGTTGGCGGCCAGTGCCCTTATTATGGCGAATAAGCCGCGCTTTGTTGCCCGCGGCATATTGGGACAGGCCACCAACCGCGATCATCGCGTCGAGCACGGTCATATTGGCGCGATACGGGATCGATGCGGGCTTCTCCGTCGCGCCGACAATGCGGACTTGCTGCGACGTGGTTCCAGCAAATTCGTTGACGATCACTGAAACAATCGGGTCGTTGATATATTGTGACAGCTGAAGCTTTATATCCTGCGCCAGAATCGTCGGTGTTTTGCCAACCGCTGGCATGTCTGTAATCAGCGGTGTCGTTATGCGGCCATCAGGGCGAACTTGCACCTTCGCGCCCAACTCCGGGTTGCGCCACACGAATATGGTCAACTGATCGAGCGGGCCGATCATATAATCTTCGCCAGGGCCTTCACGAACCGACACGGTTGGCGCTTGCGGCAGTTGCGGACCACCGGCAACAGAACCGCAGCCTGTCAATGCAGATGCGCCTACACCGAGCGCAAGCAGCAATCTGATTTTCCCCGATTTTTGCATCACTTTGTCCTTTTTCCGCTGCAGCTTTTGAAAGCCTCTGCGCGTCTCACGCAGGGGCAATCGTCGCAGATTGGACTTTGCTATGGCGAAAAAGGGTGAACAGACCGTTAGGATTAACCAGTTTTTCTTCGCAAAAACGGCGCAGTCCCGATTCAGGGCAAAATGCCAACTGTCTGTTTATGTAGGATATTTTATCTGAACGATTTCAAATCATGATTAACGCAAGAAAAACGTCCTAGTAGGCCTCAAAAAGTCGCACCTTACGATGCCAAATGTGTCGCTGCACACGCGGCCGAACGTGCGCGCGTTAAAACAATCGGTCTTGTGCGCGCTCCTTATCCAGCAAGGCCTGTTTCCGTTCGAGGCCATATGCAAAACCACCAAGCGAACCATCGCTGCGGATCACCCGGTGGCAGGGGATGAGAACAGCAACGTTATTCGCGCCATTGGCACTTCCCGCCGCACGCACGGCATTGGGGGTGCCGACCGCAGCGGCGATTTCGGCGTAGGTCCGGGTTTCACCCGCTGGGATGCGCTTCAGCTCGTTCCAGACGGCCTGTTGAAATGCGGTGCCGCCCACATCCAGCGGCAAGTCCGGCATGTGTGCAGGATTCTCAACGGCAGCAATGGCACCTGTTACCAGATGCGCGAGCGCACTGCCCCCGGCAATGATATCTGCATTCGGGAACCGGCGTTGCAGCACGGCTGCATCTTCATCAAACGACAGGCGGCAGATGCCTTTATCGGTCGCGGCAAGAAGCATCTTGCCCAATGCGGTGTCAACCACCGCCCAGCGGATTTCGACCCCTGCCCCACCATTTTTCCATGCGCTTGGTGTCATGCCCAAATGTCCTTTTGCTATCCAGCCTAGCCGCCACATGCGCGGAACAACGCCAAGGTCCGCTCCCGCGCCAGATCGGCGCTTTCTTCATGATAGTCTTTGCGCCGGTCCGAATTGAACCCATGGTTTGCGTCGTACACAAATATCTGCGCGGTGGGGTGCGCCTTGTCGATAAGTGCCTCAACACCCTCCATCGGGATGCCGTGGTCATATCTGCCGAAATGCGCGATTGTGGCGCATTTGGGCGTCTGGTCTGCATAGATTGTCGGCACAAGACTGCCATAATAGCAACTGGCGGCCGCAAGATCATCGCTGATGCCCGCAAGTGCCCAAGCGACCGACCCACCATAGCAATAGCCAGTGATGAAAACGGGGCCTTTGTCCTTCAACGCATCAATGCATACCAGCGCATCATCCAACGATTGTGCAAATGGATGAAGATCGCGCGCCAGTTCGACCGCGCGGTTATAATCGGGGCCGGTATAGGCGGCCTCAAAACCGGGATGCTCGCGATCAAAGATAGCCGGTGACAACACTTCATACCCATCTGCGGCATATTCGTCGCAAAGCTCTCGAATATGGTCCGTTACGCCAAAGATTTCCTGCACGAGCACTAGGCCACCGCGCCGCGCACCATCTGGTACAGCGTGGTAGACGGCAATTTCCGCGCCGTCCGACATTGCCATCCGAATCATTTCACCCATCTCGGTCTCCTCTCATGCCGCATTTCACGTGTTTTCGATTGCCGTGCAACGCCCGTTTGCACCACCAGAACAAGTTTGTGACGGCAACAGTATGCAATGAACTGAATTCCCAATCTTGCATCGCAACAAAAGCCCTGCTAGGCGCGCGGCGACGCTAGAGACAGGGCAACCTTTCGGCTGGTTCAGCAAATACATCAGTTGTACATTTAAGGACTTCAACGCGTGGATAATTCCGGCGGCACAAGCGCTAATATACAAGCCAGTCTATCTGGCCGTTACGCGACGGCATTGTTCGAGCTGGCACGTGATGCCAACTCCATCAACGCCGTTGAGAAAAGCCTTACGTCGGTCGCCAAAGCTGTGAACGAATCGGCAGACCTTAAGTCGCTGACCACCAACCCAGTTTTGACGCGGACGGACGCGAAAAAAGCAATCGCTGCTGTTGCCAAGGCAATGAAGCTGGATGTTTTGACGACCAAGACCTTGGGCGTGCTTGCCGATAACCGCCGGCTAAGCGAAACCGCATCAGTCGCACGGGCATTCTCGTCACTTGCGGCTGCCCATCGCGGCGAAGTCACCGCCGAAGTTACTTCAGCGCACGCTTTGAGTGCAGCGCAGATGAAGACGCTTTCCGCAAATCTTAAGGCACGCGTCGGCAGCGACGTCGCCATCCAAACCAAAGTCGATCCATCCATATTGGGTGGCCTGACTGTCCGCATCGGCAGCCAGATGATCGACACTTCTATTAAAACCCGTTTGAACACCCTCGCTAACGCGATGAAAGGCTAAGTAGCAAAATGGATATCCGCGCCGCAGAAATTTCCAAGGTCATTAAGGACCAGATCGCCAATTTCGGCACCGAAGCTCAGGTTTCGGAAGTCGGTAGCGTTCTGTCAGTTGGTGACGGTATCGCCCGTATTCACGGCCTCGACAATGTTCAGGCTGGTGAAATGGTCGAGTTCGCTAACGGTATTCAGGGCATGGCCTTGAACCTTGAAGCGGACAATGTCGGTGTCGTTATTTTCGGAACCGACAGCGAAATTCGTGAAGGCGACGTTGTAAAGCGTACCGGCACCATCGTTGACGTTCCTGTCGGCAAGGAACTGCTTGGCCGCGTCGTTGACGGCCTTGGCAACCCAATTGATGGCAAGGGCCCGCTCAAGACCACACAGCGCAGCCGCGTTGAAGTCAAAGCGCCCGGCATCATCCCACGTCAATCGGTTTCGGAACCTGTTCAGACTGGCCTCAAGGCGCTCGACGCCCTCGTTCCTGTTGGCCGTGGCCAGCGCGAATTGATCATCGGTGACCGTCAGACCGGTAAGACCGCTGTCGCCATCGACACTTTCATCAACCAGAAGGAAGTGAACAAGGGCACTGACGAATCGAAGAAGCTTTACTGCATCTACGTTGCCGTTGGTCAGAAGCGTTCGACCGTTGCGCAAATCGTTCGTGCATTGGAAGAGCAAGGCGCGATGGAATATTCGATCGTTGTTGCTGCAACCGCTTCGGAGCCTGCACCGCTTCAGTATCTCGCGCCTTACACCGGCGTTGCGATGGGTGAATTCTTCCGCGACAACGGCATGCACGCCGTCATCGTATATGACGATTTGTCGAAGCAGGCTGTTGCCTATCGTCAGATGTCGCTTCTTCTGCGTCGTCCTCCAGGCCGCGAAGCCTACCCTGGCGACGTGTTCTATCTCCACAGCCGCTTGCTTGAGCGCGCTGCAA
>CALDKP010000076.1 GCA_937898535.1 uncultured Sphingomonadales bacterium
GGCGTAACGGACGCTGAAAAGCGTGAGCAACGAGGCAAGAACGTCAAAGCCGGTGTCCGCTAATGACCCAAGCAAGGCCACTGACCCTGTCTCCGCCGCCGCAAACACCTTAAGGGCAAGCAGGAACAGCGCCATCGACACGCTGGCGATGGCCGCGCGTTTGGTGAGTTCACCATGCGCGTGGTGATGGTGGCTATGCCCAAGGCTCATGCGCGGCGCTTCATGGATACAACATGCCCGACGTCCAGCCGTCGCCGTCGCGTTCATAAACCCAACGTTCGTGCAGGCGGAATTCGCGGTCTTGCCAAAATTCGATTCGGTTCGGGCTGACCATCCAACCCGACCAATGCGGCGGGCGCGGAACGTCTTGGCCTTCAAAGCGGGCTTCTACCGCGGCAAAACGCGCTTCGAATGTCGCCCGGTCTGCCAATGGACGCGACTGGTCCGAAGCCCATGCGCCCAGCTGCGAATTGCGCGAGCGGGTGGCGAAATAGGCATCTGCGGTTGCATCATCTACGGGGTTTGCTGCACCCTCAATCCGTATTTGTCGCCGCAACGATTTCCAGTGAAACAGCAGCGCCACCTGCGCATTGTCGGACAATTGCATCGCCTTGCGGCTTTCAAAATTCGTGTAGAAAACAAATCCGCCATGGTCGCCAAGGTCGGGGCCATGGCCTTTCAACAGCACCATGCGGACCGAAGGTTGCCCATCCGCGCCTGTGGTCGCCAATGCCATTGCGTTGGAGTCATTGATTTCGGTGGTCCGCGCTTCGGCAAACCATGCGTCGAACAGGCTAAAGGGATCAGGTCTTTCCATAGCCAACCGATAGGCTAGACTGATGCGCGTTAAAAGGGGCTAGAATATAAAATGAACTGGGAAATGATATTCGGTGTCGCAAATGCGTGGGCGTTGCTCGCTTGGGTGGTTTTGGCGCTCAGCCCGAAGCGCGAACGGGTGGTGCCTTATGTATTTTTCGCTGGATCGGTGTTGCTCGCCTGCCTCTATGCAGGTCTTATCATTCCGCTGATGGCTGGATTTATATCCGATGGCGGTCCCGCAGGCCGCCCGCCTGTGGACTTCACGACCTTAAAAGGGGTCATGGCGTTGTTTGACTCGCCGGGCGGCGCAACGATCGGCTGGATCCATTATTTGGCGTTCGATTTGTTTGTCGGCATCTGGATTGCGCGAAATGCCGACCAGCACAAAATTGCGCGCTGGCTTCAAGTGCCCATTCTGTTCTTCACGCTGATGGCGGGGCCCATTGGCCTGCTGCTATATCTTCTGCTGCGCCTGATTATCGGTAAAAAACAGGATAAGGCCCTGCTTCCGAGTTGACTTGGGGCACTGTAATACCAATGTAAGACGGATAAGCAGGGTAAACAGGGACAAGAATGGCTGATCCTTATTCGATATTAGGCGTTTCCAAAGGCGCGGACGAAAAAGCGATTAAATCCGCTTATCGTAAGCTTGCGAAGGAATTGCATCCCGACAAGAACAAGGACAATCCGAAAGCTTCGGAGCGCTTTAGCGAAATTACGCAGGCGTATGATTTGTTATCGGACCCCAAAAAGCGCGGGCAATTTGACCGCGGCGAAATAGACGAAAACGGCCAACCACGCTTTGCCGGTGGCAACCCCTTTGGCGGCGGCGGATATAGCCAAGGCGGGCCCGGTGGTGGCAATTTCGACTTCGGCAGCGGCGGCATCGACCTTGGCGACATTTTTGATGGCTTGTTTGGCGGCGGCGGTAGCGGTTTGTTGGACAATATTGGCAATGACACTACAACAACGTATCATTTTTTTAGCAATACCGAAAAAGAGGAAATTGCCATTGTGACGGTGGACAATACCGATCATTCGATCCAATCGGTACAATTCAAATATATTGCCGCGCCCTCCGTAGCTACGAATGATGTATTCAGTATGAAGCCTTCCATTGCATTATCGCCCAATCCGAGTTCGGAATCGGTACAATTGCAGTTAAATCACTTTCCGGTAGGTGATTATTATTTAAAAGTAGTGGACGCACAAGGAAAAATAGTGGTACAAAAAAGCGTAAATGCTACCGAAATGGAGACCACCATTAGCTTAGCATCCTGCCCTTCAGG
>CALDKP010000077.1 GCA_937898535.1 uncultured Sphingomonadales bacterium
TTCAACCGGCGCACCCAACGTCGCGGCGAACGCCAGCCCCAGCACATCCCTCGTCTGCGCCGGGTCGATAATGCCATCATCCCACAGCCGCGCGGTGGCGTAATAGGGGTTGCCTTCGTCCTCATATTTCTGCCGCACCGGGGCCTTGAACGCCTCGGCTTCTTCGGGCGTCCATGTCGCCGCGTCGCGGTGGACCGTTGCCAACACGCTCGCCGCCTGCTCGCCGCCCATCACCGAAATGCGCGCATTGGGCCAGGTGAAGAGGAAGCGTGGGCTATAGGCCCGCCCGCACATGCCATAATTGCCCGCACCAAAGCTGCCGCCGATCAGCACGGTGATCTTTGGCACGGTCGCGGTGGCGACGGCGGTGACCAGCTTGGCGCCATGCTTGGCGATGCCCTCCGCCTCATATTTGCCGCCGACCATGAAGCCGGAAATGTTCTGAAGGAACAGCAACGGCACGCCGCGTTGCTGCGCGAGCTGGATGAAGTGCGCGCCCTTCACCGCGCTTTCCGAAAACAGCACGCCGTTATTCGCAAGGATCGCGACGGGCATGCCCCAGATATGCGCAAAGCCGCAAACCAAGGTCGTGCCATATAGCGCCTTAAACTCATGAAATTCGCTGCCGTCGACCAACCGCGCGATGACTTCGTGCACATCATAAGGCGCGCGGACGTCGTCGGGGATGACGCCGTACAGTTCTTCGGTGTCGAATTTTGGGGGTCGTGGTTCTTTTAAATCAATGTCGGGTTTATGGGTTGGCCCTAAGTGGCTGATGATATCGCGCACGATGGTGAGGGCATGTTCGTCATTCTCGGCGAGATGATCGGTCACGCCTGACTTGCGCGAATGGAGTTCGCCGCCGCCCAGGTCTTCAGCGCTGATCTCTTCCCCCGTCGCGGCCTTCACCAAAGGCGGACCGGCCAAGAAGATCGTGCCCTGATTGCGGACAATGACGCTCTCGTCCGACATCGCCGGGACATAGGCACCACCCGCGGTGCAACTGCCCATGACGCAGGCGATTTGCGGGATGCCCTTGGCGCTCATATGCGCTTGATTGAAGAAAATGCGCCCGAAATGGTCGCGGTCAGGAAAAACCTCGTCCTGATGCGGCAGGTTCGCACCGCCGCTGTCGACCAGATAGATGCACGGCAGGTGATTGGCCTCGGCAATCTCCTGGGCGCGCAAATGCTTTTTGACGGTCATCGGGTAATATGTGCCACCCTTCACCGTCGCGTCGTTGCAGACGATCATGCACTGGCGCCCGGAGACTCCACCTATCCCGCAAATCAAACCCGCGCCGGGAATTTCACCATCGTAGAGATCGTTTGCTGCAAGCTGGCCGATTTCCAAAAATGGCGAGCCCGGATCAAGCAACCGCTCGACACGCTCGCGCGGAAGCAACTTGCCGCGCGACGTATGCCGTTCGCGCGACTTTTCGTTGCCGCCCAATGCGGCCTCGGCAACCTTTGACCACAGTTCATCGCGCAGCACACTGTTGTGCGCGACACGTTTTTTGTAGTCGTCAGATTCGGTGTTGATTTGGGTCGATAAAGTCGGTGCGCTCATCGTTTCAGTTGAAACGATTTTGCAGATTTAGCAAGGCCATCGCTGCGATGGCTGCCTCGCCGCCCTTGTCTTTCTGCTTGGGATCAGCGCGGACAATGGCTTGTTCTTCATTCTCAACGGTCAAAATGCCGTTACCGATGGCAATGCCGTCCATCGTCAACGCCATGATGCCACGTGCGCTTTCGCCAGCAACGATTTCGAAATGATAGGTTTCGCCGCGGATAACCACGCCGATCGCAACAAAGCCATCATATGTTTGCGCTTCGGCAGCCATAGCAATCGTTCCCGGTATTTCGAGCGCACCAGGAACGGTGATGACCTCAACCTCATGCCCCTTGGCTTTCAGTGCGGCTTTTGCGCCGGCGACCAGCATATCGTTCAAATGGTCGTAGAACCGCGCTTCAACTATTAAAAACTTTGCCATTATTATCCTGCTCCCAAAATGATTGCGGCGGCACCAGATACGATCAATAATCCGGAGGCGATACGCCATTGATCCAAACGCTCTTTTAGCATCAGCGACGCCAAGACAAGCGCAATTAACACGCTGGATTCGCGAATGGCAGCCACCAAGCCGACCGGCGCGAGCCGGACAGCGAACGACCACGTCG
>CALDKP010000078.1 GCA_937898535.1 uncultured Sphingomonadales bacterium
CTCTTCGCTGGACCATGCCTACTTCCCAACCACGGCCATCGTGTCGTTGCTGAATGTGACGCAGGACGGCGCGTCGACCGAGATCGCAGCCGTTGGCAACGAAGGTGTGCTGGGTGTGTCGCTGTTCATGGGCGGCGAGTCCACGCCCAGCCGCGCGGTCGTGCAGAGCGCCGGCCAGGGCTATCGGCTCAGGGCGCAGGTGATGAAGGATGAGTTCGAGCGCGCGGGCCCCGCGATGCACCTGCTGCTGCGCTACACCCAGGCGCTGATCACGCAGATGGCGCAGACGGCGGTTTGTTCTACAAGAAAATCCCGTCGCTTCGGGTGTTTCTGGAAGGGTCGCCATTGGGCGCATTTCCTCCGTCGCTTCAACCTGTGGACGGCGAGCGCGTCATTTCAAAACAGTTTGCGTCCGCATTTTTTGGGACATCACTTGCCGAGACGCTTTCTGAAGAAGGCATAGACACATTGCTCATAACCGGACTGTCGACCTCAGGATGCGTGCGTGCGTCCGCGCTGGACGCGCTGCAGTCCGGCTTTGCACCGTTCGTCGTGCGTGAAGCCTGTGGCGACCGGCATCCGGCACCACATGAAGCCAATTTGTTCGACCTACAGGCCAAATATGCCGAGGTCGTGTCGGAGCAAGAGGCATGCGCGCTTATGCGTGCATAGGCTGTTGGTTCAGTTCACGCGCCGTTTGGCTGACAACAAACCCTTCGCGAGTGTAGCCAGAGCTAACGCAATGACCACGTGATACACGTGCCAAGCTATCGCCTCATCCAGCCACGCTGCGCGTCGGATGAACAACGTATCTGCCAGCATCAGGGCGCAACCAATTGGCACAAGCCACGACCGCCCCAATGGGCCAGGTCGGGCGATTGATGCAAAAAGCATAATCACCAAGGCCAATAGGAAAACAGGGCCGAGTAAAGGTTGTGCGAACGAAAAGATCGCGCTCGCCGCGCACAGGATGAGTGCGATTATCGATATTATGTGTCTATCCGCAGGGTGGAACAGATAGCTGGATAATATGGCCACGGCGCCCGCAAGGCCCAACAATTGAGATGCACCGGCATGCAAAGCGGCGAGCTGATCTTGCAAACCAGCCCCAAAACGCACCACGCCGATGAAGGCTGCTACGCCAAAGCAGGCCATCGCAAATGCCGGCAAATGCCGACCGCTTCGCCAAAGCGCATTGCCAGCAAAAATCGTGACCAACACAATGGCGGCGTCGGATAATGCGTAATGGGCGGGCATCATGCGCGCGTAACCGATTCTGGCGGATTGCTATTGGGGAGCAAACCAGCCTCACGCTTGATATCTTCGGACGTCAACCGTGACCCATCATGGCTCCAGCCTGGCGGTGCAAAAATGTAACAAAAGCGTTGGCACAGGCTCAGTCCGCGTTGCGACGCGTCTTGCACTATGCCGACATATTCATGCGTTAAGATTGTGAATGGATTAAACGTCTCAAGATTTTTGACCAAGCCATAGTCAACCGGTACGGCTCGGTCTTCCTCGACAAATGTTCCAAACATGCGATCCCAGATGATCAGCGTACCGGCGAAATTCGCATCCAGATATTCTGGATTGCGGCCATGATGCACCCTGTGGTGGCTCGGCGTATTGAAAATATATTCAAACCACTGTGGCAAACGGTCGATCGTTTCGGTGTGCAGGAAGAATTGGTAAGTTGCGTTAAGGATCCCGCAAAAAACAACCAATGCCGGATCAAAGCCGATTAAAATCAGCGGAATTTTAAGCATCATCGTTCCGGTAAAATGCTTCATCCAACTTTGGCGCAGCGCAATGGGCATGTTGAAATTGGTGGATGAGTGATGGACCACATGCATGGCCCAACCCCAACGCACGCGGTGGCATATGCGGTGGTGCACATAGAATCGCAGATCATCGAGCACGAAGCACAATAAGAACGATCCCCAGGTGATCGGTATTTCGCCAATAGCAAAGGGCGCCGTCGCAAATAAAGCGGCGGTGGTGATGAAGGCAAAGATGGCATTTACCGGGTCACTTGCGAGGCCAAGAAATATCGACAGCAACGAGTCTTTTGCCGGCACGTTACCCTTACGTGTGAGGAAGCGAATGGCACCCAGTTCAAACAAGATACCCAGTCCAAAAGCGGCAAGGGATATCACGACCCAATTTTGGTTGATGAGCTGCGTAACTGTCACAAAATTCTCCCCCGCGATTAATACAAGGAATAAGCTGGTTGGCGATATAAAAAATTGAATAATAAATGCATATTATGTAATTATTGGAACATGAATATAAATCTGAACAGGCTATCTCGGTTCGTCGCGGTGTATCGCCACAAGAGTTTCAGCCGCGCCGCCAGCGAGCTTGGCATGACGCATTCGGCACTGACCAAATCGGTGCAACTGCTCGAACAAGAACTTGGCGCAGAATTGTTCAACCGGACCACGCGCAGCGTTGTCCCCACCGATGCCGGCAACCGTCTTGCGCAAAGGGCCGAGGAGCTTTTGGCGCTAGCGGACCAAATCGGCGATGAGGTCTTAACCGGTAGCCGACATCTGCGGTTGATTGCGGGCCCTGCGGTCATCGAAGCATCATTGGCGCCAGCGCTTGCTGCATTTTACAAGTCACATCCGAACATTCGCGTGACGGCTGAAACCCTGCCTCTCGACATAGCCGCAGCGCGGTTGCGCCAACGGGAAGCGGACTTGCTGCTTTTCCATTCAACGACCGTCAGCGCCATTCCGGAAAAGCGTTTGTTTCAGATAAGTCGGATCATCGACGAGCCCTATGTCGCGGTGATGCGTCAGGACCATCCTGCGTTGAACCGCGACTTCAGCCTTGATGAGATGTTGCGATATAAATGGGCCATTCCCGGCTATGGGAAAATCTACCGCTCTGCCATTCCAGCCGACGTGGAAGAAAAATATCGCAACGCCGGTTTCCCGCACTACCGTGTTCTAAGCCTCGTGTCGTGCTTGGCGTTGGTTGCCGAAAGCGACATGATTACATTATTGCCTGCTTCGTTCGCCAATCGGGACGCACGTGCGCTCGGCCTGACGGTCGTGCCGATGCACCCAAGCTATGCGGCACGCTATGACGTAAGCGCAATCACGCTTAAGAATGGCGGGCCTGACCCTGTGTTGGATGCACTGAAAAACGCTTTTGCGACACATGCCGGGATTGGCTGAATTTCGCCCGACATCACTGCGCGATCAGTTGGCCCAATAGACATATTCCTGATCTTTTTTCCATGGCGCGTTGAGCGGAACATCAATCCGGATCGCGCCTTCAAGTATGCCGGGCCAAAGGGGCTTAGGAAGTCCGGCGTTTTGCGCTTCAATCAACTTGCGCAGTTCCACCACGCGCGCCGGATCCTTAGCCGCCAAATTGACTTGCTCGGTGGGATCGGTGGCGAGGTTGAACAGCCACACTTTGTTGGGACGCTCGGAAACCTGCAATTTCCAGTCGCCTGCGCGAACAACGCGGTAATGCCCCGAACGCCAGAATGTCACTTCGCGTTTCGGTCCGGTGCCAAGCAGGTTAAAGCTGTCCATTTTGCGATCGCTGGGTACGCGCGCACCGGTGGCCGCTGCAATGGTTGCAAACATATCAAGGTGCTGCGCGACGTCGTTGCGAATGGTACCCGGCGCGATCTTGCCCGGCCAGCGCATCATCATCGGCACATGAATGCCGCCTTCAAAGAAGGTGCCTTTATACCCGCGATAGGGCGTGTTGTGATCCGTGATACCAGTATACCAAGCCCCGCCATTGTCGCTGGTAAAGATAACAAGCGTATTGTTGTCGAGCCCGGTGTCCTTCAACTTTTGCAGCACGTCGCCAATCCGCCGGTCAAGCTGACGCATCATCGCGCCATAGACGCGCTGGGTATGGTCCTTAATCTGTGGCAGGGCGTCAAAGTCCGATTTCAGCGCCTGCAGCGGTGTGTGCGGCGCATTATAGGCGAGGTACATGAAGAAGGGCCGGTTCTTGTTCGCGTCTATTGCGGCCAATGCATTGTCGGTGAAATAGTCTGTCAGGTGCCCTTTGGGACGAAAGCGTTCACTGTTCCCCCAATAGACCGCATACGGCAGGTTTGCCCATAAAAAGCGGTCGATCGGATCCCATGGCAGCTTTGCATTGACGACCTGCGGGTCATCTTCGGCCATAAACAAATCGCCGCCCGCGCGCATGCCAAGGCTTTCGTCAAACCCCTGTGACGTTGGTCGCAATGGTTTGGCTTCGCCCAGATGCCATTTGCCGATGTGGATATTGTGATACCCCTGGGCTTTCAGTATCTCGGGCAACATGATTTCCGCATTGGGCACACCCATATCGGCATAGGCCGGCAGGTCGCGGTTCAGTTCTTCATGATAGATAGTCGGATAGGGTGAATTCCCATCATTATGTGCCAGATTTGAGGCAAATGCCGCTGGAATAGACGTAAATTCAAAACCGAACCGTGTCGGATAACGCCCCGTCATCAACGCTGCGCGCGAAGGGGAACAGGTGGCGTTCGCGGCATAGCCATTGGCAAAGCTGACGCCCTGTTTGGCAATGGAATCGATATTGGGGGTCGGCACCGCGCCACCGGCAACCCCGCCACCGTATAGCGAAATGTCATTCACGCCCAAATCGTCTGCCACAATCAGGATGACGTTGGGCGGACGTTTGCCAGAGGGGGCGACCGCAGGACCCTGCGCCCATGCAATGGGACGGTTTTCGCCAATCGGTTCGCGCCATTCGCTGATGATACCCGGAATATAGATTTTATATTGCTGAAAACCCCAATAGCCCGCGCCGATCAACAGCGCCAATGCCCCGATCCATGTCCATTTTTTCATTCTGGGCTCTCCGGTTGGGTTTGATGTGATTGCCGCACGGATAGCCACAGAAACAATAGGATTATCGGTAGCGAAATCAGGCTGGCATAATGTTCAGGCGGGTGATGGCCGCTGACGGGCACATGCTTTATCCAGCCCGACCAGCTAAGGAGCAAGCGCTCGATCAGAGACACCAAAAGGAACAGCGGCACGAGCGCGCGATAGCGCAGTGCGACCAAGAGGGTTACGATGCCGTGCGCAATCTGCGTCGCGCCCGCCCAGGCAAACATGCCGAAAATCATCGTTGGATTGTGGCTGAGATCAAGCCCTGCAATCACGCCCGCACCGCCATCAGGCAGGAAACTGTGGATCATCCCCGGCACGATCCAGCCAATGCCATAAAATGCCAAAAACCACGCAGAGTAACGTGATCCACGATAATGGATATTTGTACTGGGTGGTAGGAAAGCGTTCATCCGGTGACCGTTAAGACGGCCAGATGCGCAAGAGCCGCCGCCAGCGCCAAGATGAGCGCAACCGTGACGCGCGGGCTGACGTAAAACGACACGACCCGCTGTGTCGGGAATGAAAATGTCGCAAGCGTACCGAGCAGCTTATCGGGATGGCCCTCCATAAAAGCGGGGTCCCTAACCAGCTTTATCATGTCGCGGCGGCTGCGGTAACGCATGAGGCCAAAGATCGTCCAGTCGGGATCCGCCTCGGTGTTCCAAGCATCAATATATCCGCCAACCTTGCGTCCGACCATGCCGGGATGGCCGCCATTGCGAAACAAAACTGGCATGAAGCGTTGCGAATAGCGCTTGAGCAGATCGAAGCCTTGGACCATTTGGCCGGTTTTGGGGTCCTCAACTTGCTCCATCTGCGCTTTCACCAGATTGAGCATGACAAACTCGCGACCGTCATCGGCTTCAAGGAACGCGCGCATAACCTGTTGGCTATTTCCAGTGCCTTCGAAACGCCCCGCCATTTGCGCAAGAAACGCATCAATTTCCGCCGGTTTCAGCGGGCCGGACCAATTATCGTACCAGAGCCGAAATAGGCCATAGGCAAGCAACGCCGTTCCCCAGATAATCCATGCTGTCACGGCTCTAGCTACCCTTCTTTTTGGCGCGCTCGGCATCGCGCCGCGCTTTTGCTGCCTTTTGACAGGCGGGTGATGTTTTTTTGATATTTTTGATAAGGCAGGCGCGGACATTTTCGCGGCTAAAAGTCGCCAATTCTGCGGAGCAGTATTTACGGATATCGGGCATGCACGCTTCGCGCACATTGTCTTGCGCCGACAACGGTGCAGCAGGCAGCAGCAGGCCGGACGCCGCCAAAATGAAGACTGCTTTTGACATCCTTGTCTTTTCCTTCACCCAATTGTCTTTTGCGTCCCGGAACAACGCTGCGGAATATTATTGGCATTAATTGTGCCAAAATATATTTGCAATCGCTTTTGTCGCTTGCGCCAGCGGCCGTTTGCCGCAAAACATGCCCGCATGACCAACGCATCGCACAAAATGACATCACGCGCAGAAACGCCGCTGGCCGATGGCCGGCGGGAACGCAGCCGGTCGAGCCGATCGAAGATAGTCGCGGCGATGGTCGATCTGGTCGGTAAGGGCGATGTTGCACCCAGCGCCGCGCGTGTTGCGGAAGTCGCGGGTGTTGGGCTCCGCTCGGTTTTCCGACATTTTGACGATATGGATGAGCTGTACCGCGAAATGGGGGAGGTGATTGCGGCGCAGGTGATGCCGATCATCCTCGAACCGCCAAGCGGCACTAATTGGAAGGAAAAGCTGTTCGACATTGCGGGCCGGCGGGCAGTGGTTTTCGAAACCATCCTGCCTTACCGGATTTCGGCCAATCTCAAACGCTTCCAGTCGCCTTATTTGATGCAGGACTATCGCCGGATGCTCCGGCTCGAATCCGACAGTACCGAGGCGCATTTGCCGGTGTCGGTAAAGGCCGATGTGGCTGGTACCCGCAGCCTCAACGTCATATTGAGTTTCCAGACATGGCGATTGTTAAGGCATGATCAGGAATTGCCTTTTGAAGATGCCAAGGCGGTTGTGCGGCGTTTGCTGAGCGATGCCATGTCCGGCATGCCGGAGGATTGATGCAACGCTTTGGTATCGTTCTCGGTCTGGCGCTGCTGTTGTCTGGCTGTGGTGATGCAGATGTGCCTTCTGAAAAATTATGCACGGGCGTGTCAGGTAACAGTATGGTCTGGGTCCCGGGCGGCAGCTTTGTGATGGGGGACGATCCGCATTACCCAGAGGAAGGCCCGCCGCAGACTGTGGCTGTTGAGGGGTTCTGGATCGACGCACATGAAGTGACCAACGCCCAATTCGCGGCCTTTGTAAAAGCGACCGGTTACAAGACCATATCGGAGCGCGATCCGCCCAAGCTGCCCGGTGCGCCGCCAGAAATGCTGGTCCCGGGTTCTGCTGTGTTCAATATCCCGTCCGACGACGACCCGCGTTGGTGGCGCTGGGTAGTGGGGGCGCACTGGCGAAATCCCTCCGGCCCTAAAGAGACCATCATTGGCCGCGACAACGAACCCGTTGTTCAGATCGCCTATCAGGATGCAGAGGCCTATGCACAATGGGTGGGCAAGGCATTGCCGAGCGAGGCGCAGTGGGAATATGCTGCACGCGGCGGTGCGGTGGCTTTGCCCGAACCGGTTGATGCAAAGGGCCAGCCGCAAGCGAATTATTATCAAGGCGTCTTCCCGGTCAAAAACCTGAATACCGACGGCTATGTCGGTCGCGCGCCGGTGGGTTGTTTCAAACCGAACGGCTTTGGTCTGTATGATATGCTCGGCAATGTCTGGGAATGGACAAGCGCCAGCGGATCGCGCGCCGATGCCAGCGAGCCCGTGAACATCATAAAAGGCGGATCATATCTCTGCGCTGCCAATTATTGTGCGCGCTATCGCCCCGCGGCACGTCAGTTTCAGGAACGCGGGCTGGGAACCGACCATATCGGGTTTCGGCTGGTCGATACGAAGAAGGCTGGGCCAGCTTCTTGACCCGCCATCGATAATATGACACCTGAAGTGCCAATATCACTTATTCTAGGGATGAATGCATGAAAGTCCTACGCACACCCGATAGCGCCTTTGCCGCAATCGACGATTTTCCTTTTGCGCCAAATTATGTGGAGATTGCCGATCCCTCGGACGGCACGCCATTGCGCGTGCATTATGTGGATGAAGGACCCCGCGATGCGCCGGTGGTGCTGATGATGCATGGTGAACCAAGCTGGAGCTATTTGTACCGTCACATGATTGGCCCGGTCGTCGCGGCCGGCTTTCGCGTTGTGGCGCCTGACCTGATCGGTTTCGGTAAATCGGACAAGCCCACGAATAAAACCGATTATAGCTATGCACGCCATGTTGGCTGGATGCGCCAGTGGATCGAGACGGTTGGTCTGAACAATATGACGCTCGTCTGTCAGGATTGGGGATCGTTAATCGGCCTGCGCCTGGTCGCGGAAATGCCGGATCGCTTTGCCAGCGTCGTGCTGTCCAATGGCGGCTTGCCCGAAGGCGGCCCGCCACCGCGCGCTTTTGCTATCTGGCGCGCCTTTTCAAAATGGAGCCCGTTTTTCCCCATCGGTAAAATCGTCAATGCGGGGGCAAAGCGTGCGCTCAGCGCGGCGGAGATCGCCGCTTATGACGCGCCGTTTCCTGATAGCCGCTACAAGGCCGGTGCGCGGATATTCCCGAGCTTCGTTCCGTTCGAGAATAATGTCGCGATTCCCGATCAGAAACGCGCGTGGCAAGTGTTTGAGCAATGGGAAAAGCCGTTCCTGTGCTGTTTCAGCGATGGCGATCCGGTCACACGCGGCGGCGAGAGCCGGTTCATCGGCCGTGTCCCCGGTACAGCGGGTCAGCCGCATTGCACGTTGAAGGGCGGTCACTTCATTCAGGAAAATGATCCGCAAGGCTTCGTCGACTGCATCCTAAAAGTGCGATAATCATGCAGGTCTTGCGCACCCCAGAGGCTGCTTTCGCCGACCTTCCGGACTATCCCTTTGCGGCACATTATGTTGAGGTTGAAACGCAGGGCACACCACCCTTGCGGCTGCATTATGTCGATGAAGGCCCCCGCGATGCTGCGCCGATCCTTCTGCTGCATGGAGAGCCGACCTGGTCCTATCTCTACCGCAAATTTGTGCCCCCGCTCGCCGCCGCGGGGCACCGCGTGCTGGCACCTGATTTGATTGGCTTTGGCAAGTCTGACAAGCCTGCCAGTCGCGACGATTATAGCTATGAACGCCATGTCGCGTGGATGAGCGACTGGCTGACACAGCTTGATCTGAACAACATCACGCTGTTCTGTCAGGATTGGGGCGGGTTGATCGGGCTGCGGCTGGTTGCGGCTTTTCCGGATCGTTTTGCCCGGCTGGTGATTTCAAACACCTATCTGCCCGTTGGCGAGAATATTGGTCCGGGTTTTGATGGCTGGCGCGCATTCAGCCAGGCCACGCCCGAATTTAAGAGCGGCCGGATCGTTGATGGCGGCTGCAACCGCGCACTGACCAGCGCGGAGATTGCCGCTTATGATGCGCCATTTCCTGATGAGAGTTTCAAGGCCGGCGCGCGCCAGTTTCCGGTGCTCGTGCCTGTGACCCCCGACCATCTGTCGGTGGCGGAAAATGTCGCCGCATGGGCACAGCTTGAACGCTTCGACAAACCGGTGCTCACCTGCTTTGGAAATCAGGACAAGGTGCTCGGTCATCTCGACGCGGAAATTCAACGTCGCATTCCCGGTGCCAAGGGGCAGCCGCATTGTCGGATCGAGGCCAGCCATTTTTGTCAGGAAGATCAGCCGGAACAGCTAGTCGACCTGATCCGCAATTTCATCGCGGCGTAGGCGTAAGATCGGCAGTTAAGCTGCCCTTCGCCGCCGTCTACGCCACCAGATCACGGCCGCTGTTGCTATCACCAGTAAGGCACCAGCGGGCCATAACGCGATAAGTCGCGGGATCAGCAATGTGCGGAGCGCATTTGCGAGTATCTGTTTGGGCGCAGTGTAACCGTCGGGCATGGGCAGCACGTTGTTTGCCTTAGCAAAGGCGGCGTAATCGGATTGCATAGTCGCAAAACGTTCGGGGTCGGAACCGGAGAGATCAATGGTCTCGCCGGGGTCGGTGGTAATGTTGTAAAGCCGCCAGCGGCCATCGCCATAAGGCGGCAGGTTCTTGACGAGCTTGTAATCGCCTTTGAACAACACGGCGTTGCCGGACAATTCATACCCCAAAGGCTTGTCGGCCGAATGGACGGACGATGCAGCCCCTGTGAGCATAGGTGTCAGGTCCGCCCCAATCATCGGTTCGACGCGGCGTCCCGAAAAACTGCCTTGCTGCGGCGCGACGCCGGCAAGCTTCAGCAAAGTCAGCGGCATATCGGTCACATGTGCAAAACCCGATGCAATGCGGCCACCCTTGATTGCCGGGTTGCCCGGCCAGGCTATGATCATCGGCACACGCAAGCCACCTTCGTTCGCGGTAAACTTATATCCACGCAGCGGCGATGCCGATGCACTGGCAAATCCCGCACCTTGTGCGGTCAGCGAACCCGGGCGTCCCTGTTGAGCGATGCTTTGATCATAGAGAAGATTGGCGTTCCAGCGCGTAAATGCGCCCATGTTCATGGGATCCGTGGCTTCCGCGCCATTGTCCGACAGAAACACGAATATGGTGTTTTCATATGCACCGATGGACTTCAGATGCGCAATCAACCGGCCGATTTCCCGGTCCATCGCCGTGCCCATGGCAGCATAGGCGGCCATCGCACCCGCACGTTGCCGCTTTTGCTGTGCCGATAATTTCGACCAATCACCACTGGTGCCCATGGTCACCATCGCAACGTTCGCGGGCATCACGCCTTTGGCAATAGCTGCGGCGCGGCGCTCTTTGCGTAGCGCGGTCCAACCCGCATTATAGCGCCCGGCATAAGCCGCAATGTCGGCATCGCGTGCCTGTACCGGAATATGGTTCGCGATGAAATTGACCGATGCCAGAAACGGTTTTCCGCTGGCCCGGCCGCGGTCGATATAGCCGATCATCCTGTCGATAATCAGTGTTGAGGAGTAAAAGCGCTTCGGCAGTTTGGCCGGCTTTCCATCGTCACTCCACTCTGTCTTGTCATAAATCAGCAGATTGGGTTTATCTTCAAAATTGTCCGCGCCCGATTGCGCCAGCGCGAGCGCGTGGTCATAGCCGCGTGCCGTCGGCAAAGTATCGGGCGTGTGGCCCAGATGCCATTTCCCGGTCAGATAGGTGCGGTAACCACCTGCGCGCAGCTGGTCCGCAATGGTCACGACGCGGTTGTTCAGATGCGCCTCATAACCAGGTTTGCCGAGATGTTCCGGTGGAATGGTCTCTGGCATATTACCCAAACCCGCGCGGTGGTTGATGACGCCGGTTTGCAGCATCGCGCGCGTTGGCGAGCAAGACCCTGCCACATGGAAGTTCGAAAAACGCACACCCTTGGCGGCAAGTGCGTCGATATTGGGCGT
>CALDKP010000079.1 GCA_937898535.1 uncultured Sphingomonadales bacterium
ACCGAGCATTGTCTTCGCCTGCAGCTTAACGTCAGCCCATGTTGGCGGGCCACCATTAACTCCAGCAAGCAGCATGCCGGTATCAACAGGCTTGCCATCGACCAGCTTATATTCACGCAAAAACACCTGATGGGATGCGTGCGACGCATAGTTCTGGCTAAGGTCGATCCAAGGGCTGGTGGAGTTTGTCGCTTCACGGACGTCATCGGCAGTGCCGAGGATGCCGTCTGCGCCGGGCAGGTTGGTTGCGCGAGTCAGGACCATGAAGTTTGTTGGGCTACCTGGAACGTAAAGTGGATCATCTGGCTGGAGCGGGATGAACACGGTTCCGGAGCCGCCCTTGTTGATTGAGTCCAGGCCATGGTCAAAGAACTGGCCGAACAGCGTCATAAAGCCGTTAAGCGGCGCAGTATCGCCAAGGTCGGTCATCACGTTGGGGATAACAAGATCGCCATTCTGCATTTCAACACCGGCCAGCGCCAGTTGCGCTGTCGCTTCAGCTACAGCTGCATCGCGCGTCAAATGTGCGGTATCGCGAACTGCGCGTGCGGCTTCTGCGGCTGCAAACGCAGCGTCAAACTCGGGACCGCTTGTTGGCATGCCAGGGGCGGCCAAGGCCGTATCTGCTTGAAACAGCGCCTTGTCAGCAGCCAAAGCTTCATTGATGCCAATGCGGGCAGCATCAGCAAGCGCCATGATGCTGTTGTACAATGGGCCTGATGTGACGCCGACATTCGCGAGAGCAGCCATAACGGCAACAGGATTGGTTAACGACTGGTCGGCGATCAGGTTCGAAATGACCCGTGGTTGGCTGTCATATACGGAGCCTGCCAACTGCTGATAGCTTGTGGCTGCGCCAGTGCGTGGGTTGGCTTCTGCGGCATTCCATGTCGCTGTCGACTGACGCGGCATTAGCTGGTCCGCAGCACCAGCTCCTAGGTTCACTAGGTTGTTGAACTCACCATTCACGGTGCGCAGACCGGAAGGTACGAGATTGTCCAGAGGATTGCCCAAATGGTCAACAAGTTGGCCAGTGGCTGTGTGGTTTTCTGCGATTTTGATTTGCTTCAGGATATGAACCAAATCGTTGATGTTCAACTTAAGCATGGTACTGGATTCCTTCATTCAAGGGTGCGCAGACGCGGCGCGAAAACTGTGCGTCAGAAAAAATATGTTCCAAGCGAACCAGCCCCGGGGGTGAGCGGTTCGAGGAGCGCCCTTAAGAAGTGAAAGAATTTCTAGTCAAATTAGTGTGGTTAATATTTGCGTGAAAAACCGACCAATCAATCTCATTTTGATTTGGTAAATAAACGCTTTGATTTTGTTAACTATAATGGCTCGCGATAATGCTGGATTAACATTATGGCCACAATGGTAGCGATTGAAGTTGCCTTGTGACGACTTAAAGTGCCAATAATATAGTTAACAAAACACGTTAAAGCGTAAATGATTACGAATCGCCGAATCGGCCTGAAACGTTTTTGATGGTAACAATGGTGCGCTGCACGACGTTACAAAAGCCTACAGAGCCATGCTTTTAAAGCGCGCTCAATTTCGTTCTGTTAGAATTCAGATGGCATGCAACGGGCAAACGTTGCTTGTTTTAAATTGAATAGTCTGTCGCCGCTGCTCTATAGGATGTCGTCTGGGGCGGGGCTTTTGCGGTGCCGAGTTATCGAGTAAGGCCGCAAACGCTTACAAATTGGGGATTGCTAATGCAAAAGTCGCCTATCGACCATCAAGCGCGGTTTCATGACATCGCCCAACCGCTGAATGTTATCCGTCTGAGCTGTAGCAATATCCGTGCGCGTCCATTCAATGACGTTGAAAATGACAAGGCCTATCTCGATAAAAAGATCCTGCGAATTGAAGAGCAGTTAGATCGGTTGACGGCATTGTTGGACGATTTGCGGAGCAATTTGAACGGTTGATGTGATGCATCTCGGCAGATTTGGGAATTATCAATGTATGGTATGATTCACCGCGGCATTCGCAATATGGTGCAGGACAAGCTGGGGGAAGACGCTTGGTTCGCATTGGAAAAGAAGATAGGCATCGGCCCGACGGAATTGCTCACCGGAATGGTGTACGATGATACGCTAACGCTCGAGATTGTCTCGGAAGCGGCTGCTCGTCTAAATTTGACCGTTGATGAATGTTTGTTTGAGTTTGGCCGCTACTGGATCGATTACGCATCCCGTGGTTCGCTGTCTTCAGCCATGGAATTAACCGGGCATGATCTGGCAAGCTTCATCTCGAACCTTGATCGGCTGCATTTATCGGTTGGCATGGCAATGCCGGGATCACGACTACCCAATTTCAACTTGGCGTTAAGCGAGCCCGGCTTTTTAAAAGTCGAATATCATTCTCAAAGGACCGGACTGGAAAATTTTGTGTCCGGGCTTTTATATGGCCTGATCGAGCGATTTGGCTTGATCGGCGATGTCAGCATTGCCGACAGCACTGCCGGCAAGGTTGTGTTTGAAATCCGTTATAAAGACGGTCACGCATAAGATGCTCGTTCAGTTGACAGATATCCAGTTGGGCAAGCTGTTTCCGGCATATCTCCTTTTAGACACAAACTTCCAGCTGGCGGGCTTCGGCCCATCGATCCGTAAACTTTTGCCCGGTTTGCAAATTGGCCATGCATTTGATGAATATTTTGATGTCATCAGTAATGACGTTGCAACGGTGTTCGACATTCCGGAGCGCCCAAATCACCCGATCGAGATTGCGTCAAAGTGCGGTAACATGAGGTTGCATGGTCTGGCCGCCCAGCAACCCGATGGATATTTTTTAGCGCTGCGGCACGTTACCACCAGTCAATATCTTGCAAGCCAACAACTTGAGCTGACTGATTTTGGCTATGCCGACCCTGAAATACAGGCAATTATGTTGATCGCGGTGCAGCGCGCCATGTTGGAGGAAGCCCAAGATACCGCATTAGAGCTCGCATTTGAACGACAGAGATATTCAGCCCTGTTGGAACGAACCAGCCGCGTTTCCGGTTATTTGGCGCATGATTTTAACAATCTGCTGTCGATCATTAGTTTAAATACCGAGCGGCTAGCGCGTGCCCCGAGCACCGATGGCAAAATCACAAATCTTGCACAAATAATTGGTGATACGGCCGCAAGGGGATCTGAAATCTCGCAGTCCCTTATGGCTCTATCGCACCAGAGTTCAGAGACCTTATCTGCGCTTTCAATTGATGATATCATTAATGAAAATAGCGCTTTTTTGAAAACGGTTGTCGGCTCGAAAGTTGGTTTAAGCATTACGCTGCACTCTGGTTCATGCAAAGCAGTTGTCAGTTATAATGGCTTATTAAATTGTGTTATTAACTTACTTATAAATGCCCGCGAAGCGATGCCAGATGGCGGGCATATTAGCCTTGCCACGACTGTTCGAGACGGCTTGGCGACTAAAATTGACGATGGCGCAAAATTATCGCCGTGCAAATATATCGCCATAGAAATCGCCGATACCGGTAGCGGTATGAATGAGGCGCTTTTGTCCCGTGCTTTTGAACCGCTTTTTTCATCCAAACCCAATGGTACGGGACTGGGTCTGGCTTCGGTGCGCGAGTACGCGATCGACATGGGCGGCGATGTATGGTTGGAGTCAACTCCCGGAGAGGGCACAAGGGTATTTCTGCATTTCCCCATCGCCACAGATGCAATGATACGCCCGGATGATCCGTCTGTGCAAGATCAGTCTTTTGACGCCGATCAGAACGAACGGAGCATTTTGTTGGTAGAAGATGAGCCTTATGCGCTCGAGGCCCTCGTCGAAATGCTCGAGATGGAGGGCTATTTTGTTACGCCCTGTCTGTCTGCCGCACAGGCGCTCGAAGCACTCGAAACGCGATCGTACCGTGTACTTCTGACCGATATTGTCATGCCCCAGCAGGATGGAGCAGAGCTCGCAAGCAAAGCGTGTATTGCCCAGCCGGGTATTAGGGTCATACTAATGAGCGGCTATGTGCCGGAAACGGCAGCGTTACAGTCTGGCTGGATGTTCATTCGAAAGCCTCTCGCGTCGTCCGAACTTCTCGGCCTCGTCGACAAACTTATGTAAACGATAAGATTGTTGTCGAATATTTTAGATGAAAGCTAATGCGGCCTGAATTGTCGCTGTTGCCTGAGGCAGCATTATTGGAAATCCACAATTAGCTCGCGCTTAGTCGCCTTTGAGCCAGTCGGTGCGTTGGCTTTGCGCTGTATCGCATCGCTAGCGCCTTCACTACTGCCGGGGGGTCGCTTTTTTGCGGGTTCGTGGTGCGGATACACTACCTGTGTCATCGCGATTATTGTCACCGTTGCCGTACCAGTTTTTGTACGTTGCGCTTTTTGGGCAACCCTTGGCGTCCCGCCTGTGTCGACTTGCGCCAGGACAAGCGAGGGAACCCCGCATGAGATTATCAGCGTTGCCGCGCGCAATAATTGGATGGGGGTCGTCATCGCGCAACAATATGGATGCATCCGGCGCTTATGCAGTATCAAACGGTTTATCTACCCGTTTGAACTAAATATAGTGTATTTTTATGATTTTGATCTACATATGGTGTATATATCACAATATATTAACAAGACTTCACCTCGTTACACCGCTGGTTTCGCAATGGAAGGAGCCCCTAGATAGGCTGAGACTGAAACTTCCAAGCGGTTTCAAGGTAGCTCTGCATTGCGGCTTTCGCCTCTGGCTCAAGTTCCAGTAAAGTCCTGCGCTTGTCTGATGGGTCAATCCAGCGGCGAACCAAGCCTGCTTCTACCAAATTGTTCACGTGGCGTAATGCAGTGCTTAACGGCACCAATGTTGCCGCGGATGCGCTCGATGCAGGAACCGGTTCTCCGCGCAGGCTTGCCTCGGCAAGATCCAACAGAATTTCCCATGAAGGCCCTGTCAAGGTAGCCGGATCGAAGAACTTTGCCTTGTTGTGGTGATACTTGAACAGCAGCTTGATAAACGCGCGAAGCTCGCCCTCGCTTGGCTTGCCCTCACGCTGTAAAGACGCCTTGCCGGAGTTTGCATCGTCACGCGAAGCGGAGCTATTCAAACGTTCCGCTGCTTGATGGGCAGGGGCTGTGATCGAGAGCTTTGTCGAGGCTCGAAGCAAAGCTGACGCCAAATCTGGCATCGAAACAGGCTTTGTAAGAAAATCTGAGGCTTGTGACTGCATCGCTAAAACGGCGGCGTTGAGGCTTGAATGACCAGTTGTCACCAATGTTACAATTGGGCGGTAAGGCTTAAATCTAATCGCAATCTCAGACAGAAGTATATTTCCATCCATTTCTGGCATTTTCAGGTCGGTTAAAACGATACCGATGTCAGGATGTTTCGAAATCTGCGACAAGGCAGCCGGCGCGCTTTCGGAACATCTAACAGTGTATCCAAGATTAGATACCGCTTCACGATATTCGTCCAAGCAATCTTGGTCATCATCGACAACCAGGACTGTCCAGCCGGTGTCAAGCCAACCGGCAACGGAACTCTGGCTAACGTTATTTGATTGCATCTAAAATTTCCCCGAGATGAGCATCACTATCAAACCAAAACATTAGTGCAAACAACTTTGAATTTTATCGCCCCTTTAAATCGGCTGCGCGTGCACATCATGATATTCGATCTCTTCGAAAATCCGGGCCAATTTGCGATTGAAACGGCATTTTTGTTACCTCAACGATTTTCCAGCCCTTCTGATCGTCATAGATGGCAAAGCCTGGGCCGTTCTTTGCAATTGTATGCGTAAGATGTGCGGCTTCCTTTCCAGTGAGGTGTGCCGGACTTACAGGGTCGCTAATGTAATAATTTAGGTTCGTACTTTTGTTATACGCTAAATATTGCGTCACAAAAATGCACGCCGATTCCAAGCAAGTAGATATTATTGCAATGGAGTTTATGTTTGAAAACATGACGTGAAATAAATTCATTTAAATAAAATCCATTTTGTGTAAATTAATGTAAATTATAATGAAAATTCAATCATATTTTCAAATTTCAAAACGAACTATATGACCAAGAATTACTTATATTCAAGCAGTGTATTATGCCTACGAACAGAAAAATTATGTTCATTCGATGTGCAAATATCTTTGAGAGAAATATCATTATCACAAGCGATAATAAGTAAAAGACGAGCATGGGAATGAGCAGGGGCTTAAAGAATCCTAATGTGATCAAGAGAGAAAATAGGAATGCTGTTGTATAGATAGCGAGTAGGGCGCTTCTAGCAGGGGACTTGCTGCCATATAGTCGGCGAACCCATCGGTCGTCGCGACACATTCCCAAGGCAACGACGAAAAATATCACAGTGTTCAAGAATGACGAGATAAGTAATGGATCAAACATACTTACCTCACCGCCTCATGATGCGAATTGACAAAAAATGACATTAAGTGCACCATATGTTGGTGCCAATTTGGTACTATCTTGGCGCCGATCATGCGCTGAGAAATGCCTTTTTTGATCGGCTTACCACTTTGATACTGATCTCGGCTGATCCAGAAATTCGTTTCTCGAGGCGCTCCTGTGCACATTTTTGAACTATCAATCAGCTGATGCGCACATCAAATGACATTACCAATATGGTTGCAATTGCTAGCATCGTTCCAAACGGCAAGCGTTGCAGGTTCCACTGATGGCTATTTTTTCCCGTCAAAAACATGGCGATTGCCAAGATCACGCCGGTCGCCGAGGCAATAAAAACGGTCATCGGCAGAAGCTGCCAGCCTATCCAGCTTCCTATCCCAGCAAGCAAAATCGGGTCCCCGCCTCCAATACCCGTGCGACCGCGCAACAGTCGGTAAATGAGAGCCAGAGCGCTTAACGACAGAAAGCCCGCGCCAGCACCAATCAGACGATCAACAAGGGGAGTCCCGAAGGCGACACCGCCTACCGCAATTCCGGCAACCAGAAAGCCAAGATTAGCCGCGATCGGCAATCGAAAAGATTTCGCATCACTGACCGCCAAAATGCCGAGCAGAATGAAACCGCTCAACGTTGCGAAGATTTGGGCGATGTCGAATGCACTGTCGCCCATGCTTTATCCCCGCGCTGCTTGCGCTTTGAATTTTGCATAGCCTTTACTGTCGAAGGCGACATGATGAACGGTGACACCTATGCGCGCGCGCCAGGACATGCCGATGCGGTGCGGTGGCAATACTTCCACCGCGCTTTTGGGAAAGCGCACGCGTGCTGCCGCAACGATAGCGTCAATCGGGGCATAGCTGCGACAGACAAGCGCGCCGCGCGGCAATGCCAAAGTGGTCATTTCACGACGGATCAGCGTTGGTTGATATGTCTGGGCATCGATATCGATCACTTGGCGTTCTTTACGCGTCGCGATTGTTATTCTGGCAATGCCAGAGGCATCCGCTTTGTATGACACGAGCATACTGCCAAACAGACGCGTCTGCGCGATGGCGACTTGTGACGCTGCCACATTGCTTATTTCGGGCGCCATGACCAAGCGGCCATCGCGTCCGAATGTTTGCGCCGCAACGGGTACTGTCCATAACAATGGTACAAACAAAAGGGCTGAAACTATGTTTCTCATGGCTAGGCGCGCCGCAACTTTCGTACGGTTTCCACAAGCACTTTAGCCGTCGACGTGTGATAGCCATAGCCAGCGACGCGGGCCCGTGTATCGAGCATATATACCAGCGAGCTGTGGTTTATGCTGTGACCGCGTTCCGCTGCGCGCGGAGGAATATGTTCCCGAGCGACCCGAAATGCGACGGTTGCTGCCGACAGCTGCCCACGGGTTCCGGTCATCAGTTCCAGTTCGTCACCAAAGCTGGCCTGAAGCCCCTTCAGCGCGCGCATGCGATCTGCTGCGGCAGGATGCAGGGCATGGTCGCCACTATTTTGGGCACCACGACGAAGGTTGCCAATAGCACTTGCTTCGATATCGACAAACACCGCGCGGGTATCGATCCCACTTTGACGCAATTCCTTTGCGGCTTGGGCGATAACCGGAATGGCCACCGGACAACTGTCCGTGCAGCGGGCGTAGCCGAAATACAGCAACGTCCACCGGCCCTTGAAATCTTTCTCGCTGACTTCCCCGCCCGCCAAGTTGGAAAAGTTGAACGCACCACCAAGCTGATCGGGATTTGGCGGAAGATGCCCATAGCTATGGCCGACTTCTGCCCGCTCACTTGGTTTTACAACATGAGCGGCGTCAAGGCCATTGGAACCGGCCAACGAAAAGCCACTTGCCAAAAATACGATAGGAGTACTCATGTCACGACAATCCTTGTGTCTATGATGCCACGACCGCCGTCTTGAACTTGGCCGGTGATCCAGTTGAGGAAGCGCATCCGGACGGGGAAAACACCCTTTGCGGTTGGCTTAATAATGATATCGCGGCGTTGCGCCGTCGAGATTACGAAGGGGCGGTTGGCTGCCTGCGGCAATGGGGCATTCCACGGTTCCAGACCAAGCGCACATCCGTCCATCGAATGGCAAACACCCGGAAGCGCCATGGTGGTTTCCAAAACCGAATAGCTGGCATTGATCAGACGGATCAAAATCGTCTGGCCGACCTTCGCCTGAATGACCGCCCGTGTGTCGGTGGTCGTCTTGTTGTTGAAAACACCGCTTAACAAGAAGTATTTCGGGTCGAAACGATTCAACCCGACATCTTCACCACACATGCCGGAACTGTGTTCCATGGTGTGCCAGCGTGGATCCATATCGTCGACACACCAGATTTTTTCGACGTCATACTTCGGACCGCCGCTGAATAATGTTCCGGGGCCTTCAGGCGGATCGACGATCAGCGGTCCGAACATGCCCATTTCGAAATGCAGCGGCGTGTTGCGATGGCAGTGGTAGAAAAATGTACCAGCGCGGTGCGGCCGGAATTGATAGGTGTAGCGCGCATTCACTTCAAACGACACGTGGCCGACCCCGTCGTTGGTAGTCGTTGGCTCAATGCCGTGATGGTGCAGCGTGTGCGCGTTCTTTTTCGGATCAAGCGTGCTGTGCACGATTTGTCCCTGACGAAAACGCATCAACGGCGACGGATATGTCGGTAGCCGAAGTGCCGGCGTTGCGGCCAATGGATCGCTAAATGTCCATACCCTGATTGTTTTGCCATCCGGCGTGGGCAGGTTTAGGCTGACATCCATGTGGCGTTCCACATTAACGTCTGGCTTTACCCGGTCAGGGGTAGGGAAGTTGGATTCCTGAAAAACGTTACAGCCAAAGGTAGCATAAGTTACCTCGCCTTTAACGCCCGTTCTTTCCCAATCGGCGGCAGTTTGCATGATAAAATTCCTGAATCTGAATAAGAGAGCCGGCTAACGGGCGCTTACAGCGCGCCGGTCATTTCCCAGTGGGTAACAAGGCCCTGCGGATAGTTTCCGCCGGCGGCTGTTTGCGACATTTCGGTATGGCAGTGCATCACATAGCGCATAGGAAATGGCTCATCGACCGGTGGCCAGATGATCGTGTCACCAGGCCGTTCGAAAGGCAGCAACAGGTCTTGGCGTGACAGCGGCGGCAGTGGCCATGCATCAAGTTCATAGGACGCCGCAGCACAAACGACAGCGCCGCTGGCGTTTGAATCAGACAGTTTGAAGACATGGTTGCCATGAATGTGCGGCGAATGGGTGCAAAGGCCGGCATTCATATTGCGGATCAATGTAGGCTGACCCTGCCGACCGTGCGGCATGATGCGCGCGGCACCCTTTGTCCAATCCGTTGTTTCATCAACCTTATGCGGCGCGGCATCATAGCCGCTGAGCCCGTTGATCGTGAAGTAACGCGGAACAAACGACGGAACGACGCTGGCTGGCGGAATGACTTCACCGGCATCGACACGCGCTGCCAATAGGGGGTCGACCTGCGAAAACAGCCACAGCTTGTCGCGCTCTGGATCCGTGGGGATCCACTTGTTTCCGGGGAAGCGCTTATGCGTTCCCATCGCGTTGAAAACGGCTGCAATAGCAGGCGTGTGGCTTGCGCGACTAAATGGCGTTGCAGAGCCGGCCAATGTTGTACCCAGCTTTGGCTTGACGATGAACGCGCCATACAGGCCCATGATCCGGTTGAGCGGAGCAAGCGTTGGGTCAATGTACATGTAGCTTCCACCAACGGGCGCGGTAAAGCGCACTGTAGCCTGTCCTCCGGCAGGGATGCTTGCAATCGAAGCGGTCGGAATACCGGGGATGCCAAAACCGTGCGGCCGGGTATCCAGGTTGGAGATGTTGATGGTGACAATGTCGCCTTCGGTGACTTCCAGGATCGGACGACCTTCGGCGCTTTTGTTAAAGAACATCAGGCTGAAAACAAACTGGCCGTCGATCATTTCGGAATCGACCGCTTCGATCGTTAAATCGAACACGCCGTTTGCGGCCTGGGCCGAAGCCATGCCGGGTATAGTCGCGAGGCTTGCCGCAACTGTACTAACCATGAGGAACTTACGTCTATTCATTTTCTGCAACCTAACTTGGGAGAGAGATACGTGCTGGGGACAGCATGTAATTGAAGGTAAAATTTGAGCGTGAGTCAGTTAACCATGATATCATCGCCAATTTGGTTATAACCCGAGCTCAAAAACCAAGGCTTTGATTCAATAACTTCCATTATGAAAATAAAAGGTGTTGGCTTTCATTAGATCTGATTTTTCGGATGAAAATTTGTGGAGCCTTGCAGCAGCTGACGAAGCTTTTTTTCATATTCCGACTCGTCCGCATCCATCGTAATTTCACCCGACCGCCGACCCTTTTTGTCGACCAGAAAAATCGATGCGGTATGATCGATGGTATAGTCTTGCCCTGGAACGCGGATCACTTCGTGAAACACATCAAAACGGTTGGCCATTTTGGCGATGTCCACTTCCGTGCCAGTCAGTCCGATCACCCGAACGGGCTGGCCTTCCATGTAATTTTTTAACACTTCGGGCGTGTCGCGTTGTGGATCGAGCGATACAAAGACGATTTTAATCCGGTCAAATTCCGGACCAATTTTTTGACGCAAGAACGAAAGTCGATGCAATGTCATCGGGCAGACATCAGGACAGTGTGTGAAGCCGAAAAATACGGCCACCGGCTGCCCCGACAGACTAGCAAAGTCAAAGTCACGGCCTTTGTCATCAATCAGTTTAAGACCCGAAAAGGCAGATGGTGCCTGTGCATTGCCTGCAATATTCGCATAGCCTGTATACGCCATTGCGGTCACCGCGAGCGCAAGGCCCGCAGCGCCCATGGGATGCCGCAGCCGATCCACGACCGATTTAATGATGGCCATGATGGCCCCCATTTGATGACGACGACTTGACTGCATTCTTGATTTCCAGCTTCACTTTGACAGATGCGCCACTGTTAAAATGCAAGGTAACTGGTACTGTTTCGCCGACTTTAAGCTGCCGTTTAACGCCGATCAGCATCAGGTGGTTGCCGCCAGGCGCAAGCTTCAGCTGTCCGCCAGCGGGAATATTGAAACGCTCGACTTTACGCATCCGCGCAACACCGCCGACCAGCGATGATGTATGGAATTGAAGGGTCTGCGCGGCGGGACTTGACGCGCTACGCAATACTTCAGCGCGCTTTGTCCGGTTGTGCACAACAAAATAGCCCGCGGCCACCGATTGGCCAGACGCCGTCGGATTTGCCCATGCATCTTTAACTTGCAGCGACGCACTGTCACTCCGGACGATTTGGGGGACGGCGATAACGCCGGCGACAAGCAGCAAACCGATTGCAGCATTTTTGAGAAACATTGTATTCACTCCTTTGAATTTTCTTTGGCAAATCGGAAATGGCGATGCTCAGGCATGGCCTGTCCCGGCAGCCAGGGGATCAATGTGAAAGTTTTCTGACCCCGGCCGTTCATCATGCTGTTCATTGACCCGCTGAATGCTGCGGTGATGTCTTGCATGTCCCTGTCTTCTTTGATGACCCGCGGTGTCACCAATATCAGTAGCTCGGTCTTGCGTTTCGTTGCGCTGTCGACCCGGAATGCGCGGCCAAGCAAGGGAATATCCTTCAATAAAGGAACTCCGCGTTGACCAACTGAGGTGCTGTCCTGGATCATTCCGCCCAAGACCGCAGTCATGCCTTCACGCAGTGAAAGCCGTGTCGTGACCGATCGGTTGCTGATCACTGGGCTGCCGATGGATGATGTGACGTTCGGCTGTTGGCTGGACACCTCTTGGAAAATCTCGATATCAATCCGGTCGTTGCTCAGGACAACCGGACGGATGTTCAAGATAACGCCCGTTTGACGATATTGGACCGTTTGCAGAATATCTGTGTCGCCACCTGATTGGACACCACCGGCGCGTTGCGAGCTGATGATGGGAATGTCATTACCAATGAGGATCTGGGCTTCTCCACCCGATCGGGCGAGCAACCTTGGCGTCGACAATATATTCAAATTCTGGTTGGTCGCGATCGCGCTGAGGGCAGCGGTTACCGAGGTTTGTGAAAAGCCGCGGGCAAACGTCACGCCAAGGCCGCCAAGTTCACGCGACAGTCCGCCCGTCGTTGTGCCCTGAATGGAGCCATTCGACAATTGCCGGTCAAGAAACCATTCCATCCCGAACCGGGTTTCATCGGTGAGTGCGACTTCAGCAATCGTGATTTCAACCAGCACCTGTTTGGCGGGAACGTCGAGTTCGTTCAACAAACGGTAAAGCTGTGCATATTCTCTGCGGGTTCCACGAAACAGGATGCGGTTCCCGGCATTGTCGATGACAATCTTGCCGCTCGCGCTGCTCGCGTCACCATCACCTGCGCTGGACAGGCCAAGAGCAGGACGACCTTTTCGCGGACCCGACGTGGGTTGGGAACCGTCATCCATATTGCCATCACTTGGCTGAATGGACGTTTCCTCGCCGCCCGCGTTTGTGCGCGAAACCAGATTGCCGAGTTCGGACGCCGTCGCATTGCGCGCTTTGTAAACGAAATAGCCGGCGTGATCGCCGCCTGCTCCATCAAGCGAGTCAAGCTGGTTTACCCAATACATCACGCGATTAAAGAGGCGCGCGTCATCTGAAAACAGCAAGAGACAGTCTGGCTTTTCCAAATAGACAAGATTGGTTCCAGCTGATCCGCTTGTCCCGATTGCAAAGCCTTCATTGGCCAACAATTCACGTAACTTTTCTGCGAGCACATCTGCGCTCCAGAGTACCGGGGTGATACGTGCGACGCGCGAACCGACGAATTCCGGGCGGTCGATACCGGACAGAAGCTGGCTCGCGTCTGAAACATTGCCGGCCTCTCCCGAGAGGATGATGCCATTTGCATCTGCGACCGTCTCTACTGTGACCGATCCGCCATCAATGACATCGGACACCACTCCAGCGGCTGGTATTGCCGATACGTCTTTAAGAGCTGCGACATGAACGACGCCATTGGGTGACGATGCTGTCTTGCGGACGGAGCCCTCGCTTACGACGATAGCGCCGGACTGCTGGGTCAATACCAGCCCATATTGATTGAGGGCCTTTTCCGCGAGACGAAAGAATTGCCGCGACGACATATCTTTGGGGCCGCTCATGCTGATGATATCGCGTCGTTGGGCGACGCCTGGGCCAAGGATGTAAGGCACGTTCAAAACCTGCCCGAGCATTATTTCTGCAAATTGCCCCAGCGGTTGGGGCGGCAGGGTAGCCGCCACGGTTTGATCCGGGATAAGCGCGGCGATGTCCGCTTCGGCAATCGGTGTCTGGTCGACAATGTCAACCGGACCTTCAATCAGGACTTCGACGCGCGACACGTCAGGGCGTTTATCGAGCGCAATATCAGGCTTTGCGAAAGGCGCGTCGTCCGACAAAGGCAGCGGCTCGAACACGAGCCGCGGCTGTTCTTTTCCGGCGAAGCCCGTCAATGCTGCTGCTACCGATAGCAATGTCGCTGTATATTGTAACTTATGCATGTTCAGTCCTAATTCCTGGTGGCATCGCGACGTGAAATTCTTTTGCGCGCAAGTGACGGCGTGGACCCCAAATTATTGGGTCGCGTCGGCGTTTGGCGCCGATATTGGCCGTCTGCATTCGCCATGACGACCTGGCGCGCTTCGGTTCCCGCCCGGCCCGCTACAGCCAATATGCTTTGGGATCGCTTGCGAAGCTTGACCGATCCATTCTGTATGCCAGCAACCTTCCACCCGCTTTTGTAGGTATCGCCGACCGCCAATACGCGGCGTTCACCGGCATTGCGGTCGACAATTACGACTTCGTAACGCCCGTTCGTCCGGGCAAAGGCCGCAATGCTTTTGCCAAACGCGGCGGCAATTTCCGCTGGATTGGGTTCAGCGGGCTTTGGCGGTGCAGGCGGGGGTATATATTGTGCAACCACCGCAACCTCCGGATATGGCGTAACCGGATCGTTCTGCGCAAAGCTGCTTTCATCCAATGCCTGCGGGCCCGATAGTTTCCAAATGGTCGGCGGCAGCATATCCATTTGCGCGCGTGTTTCACGCGCAAGTCGACTTGCGTCGGGAAGCGAAGCGACCTTTAGCGCAGATAGGCTAATGTCTGCCGCAGAGGCTGACGTTGGCGCGCCGAACATGCGTCCGCCAACATATGCAAAAAGCGCAGCAGCGGCGCACGCGGTAATAAGAGTGGTCCGCATCATGACGTTGACCCCGCGACGCGATGCAACGCCTTCAGGCTGATCCGCATCCGTTGCTTTTCGCCGTCGTTCCGCACTTCAATGCCTTCAACCAGATAGGCACGTGGACTGCCTTCGATCTGGTCAAGTAACGCGCCAAGTCCTGCCCAATCGAAGTTGCATTCAAAAGTCGTCGTCAGCTTTGAAAATCCGCGCGTGTCTGCCCTCTTAACGTCAAACTCGCTTGAGGATGTCGCTTCAATAAACTTTACGTCAGTCAGTCCGGCCGCCATTGCCAGTTCGCTGACTTCGCCACGCATCCGAAGCAGGCTGATGGCAGGGGTGGGATCTAACATCGTTAAACCCTCAAGGCGCGCATGCTGCTGCGCCAAATCGTTACGCCAATCATTGTCGGACATGCGCTTGAACTTTGCGCGCGCTTCGGCGAGGCGCATTTGCGTGGCCGATCCGGCTTCATCTGCC